>NZ_VRVH01000333.1:0-4712 GCF_008040095.1 Methylobacterium sp. WL6
CCCCCGCCCTGCGCGCTGCCGCGCCCCCTGCCCTCGCCGCGCGAAGGTCCGTCCCCTGGCCTTCGCACCGCACGATCCTATCTGGTTTCATTCCAAGCTGTGCCATCCCAGCTGCGCCATGCCCGGAGATCGCATGATACCTCTCAGGCTCACCGTGAACGGCACGGTGCGCGAGGTCCTCTTGGAGGATCCCCGCGTGACCCTGCTCGACCTGCTGCGCGAGCGCCTCCATCTCACCGGATCGAAGAAGGGCTGCGACCGCGGCCAGTGCGGCGCCTGCACGGTGCTGGTCGACGGCCGGCGGATCAACGCCTGCCTCGCGCTCGCCGTCAGCCTCGACGGCGCCTCCGTCACCACCATCGAGGGGCTGGCGGACGGCGACGCTCTGCACCCGGTGCAGGCGGCGTTCATCGCGCATGACGGCTTCCAGTGCGGCTTCTGCACGCCGGGCCAGATCATGAGCGCGGTCGGGCTGATCACGGAGGGGCAGGCGGGGACCGATCCCGAGCGGATCCGTGAGGGCATGAGCGGCAACCTCTGCCGCTGCGGCGCCTATGCCGGCATCAGTGAGGCGGTGCTGGCCGCGCAGGGCGCCGGCGACGGCGCGGCGATGCGGGAGGACGCGGCATGAACCTGTTCGACTACACCCGTCCCGCCAGCGTCGCCGAGGCGATCGCGGCGGCGCAGGCGCCCGGAGCGGCCTATCTCGGCGCCGGCACCAACCTGCTCGACCTGATGAAGGGCGGCGTCGTGACGCCGGCCCGCCTCGTCGACGTCACCCGCCTCCCCGGCCTCGACCGGATCGAGTTCCTGGACGACGGCGGCGTGCGCATCGGCGCGCTGGTGCGCAACAGCGACCTCGCCCACGATCCGCGCTTCGCCAGGACCTATCCCGCGGTGGCCGAGGCGCTTCTCGCGGGCGCCTCGGCGCAGCTGCGCAACGCCGCGACCGCCGCCGGCAACCTGATGCAGCGTACCCGCTGCCCGTACTTCGCGGATGCCACCTCCCCCTGCAACAAGCGCGCGCCGGGCTCGGGATGCGCCGCGATCGGCGGGGCGACGCGGCTGCACGCGGTGCTCGGCTGGAGCGAGCATTGCATCGCCACCAACCCATCGGATTTCTGCGTGCCGCTGGCGGCCTTCGACGCCGTCGTCGAGATCGAGGGTGCGGGCGGCCGGCGTGCGGTGGCGCTGGTCGACTTCCATCGCCTGCCCGGCGATGCGCCGGAGCGCGAGACCGACCTGGCGCCGGGCGAGCTGATCGTCGCGGTGCGCCTGCCGCCGGAGGCGGCCGGGTTTTCGGCCCATGCCCGCTACCTCAAGGTCCGCGACCGCACCTCCTACGCCTTCGCGGTGGTCTCCGCCGCGGCCGGCCTGCGCCTCGACGGCGACCGGATCGGCGAGGCCCGCCTCGCGCTCGGCGGGGTGGCGCTGAAGCCGTGGCGGGCGCGGGAGGCGGAACGCCTGCTCGCCGGCCAGGCGCCGGACCCGGATGTGTTCCGAAAGGCCGCCGACGCGGCGCTCGCCGGGGCCAAGCCGTCGGGCGAAGCCAACGTCTTCAAGATCGAGCTCGCCCGCCGCATCCTCGTGCGGGCCCTGACGCTGGCGGCCGCCGGCACGCCGGAGCGCCTGCCGGCGCTGCCGGCCTCGCCGTTCGCGGCCCCTTTCGCCGTCCCCTCCCCTTCGCCGGCAGGAGCCGCCCATGGCTGAGATCGCATTGACGTCCGCGCCGCAGCGGGCCCGCCACGGATCGAGCATGGGCCAGCCCCTGACCCGGCGCGACGGGCCGCTGAAGGTCACCGGCCGGGCGACCTTCGCGGCCGACAACGTCGCGGACGGCACCCTCCATGCGGCACTCTGCGTCGCCCGGATCGCCCGCGGGCGCGTCACCCATCTCGACGTGGCGGCGGCCGAGGCCCATCCGGGCGTCGTCGCGGTGATGACGCCGGACAACGCCCCGGCGCTCGCCCAGCACCCGGACGACAAGCCCCACGGCTTCATCTTCCGCCTCGACCTGCTGCAGGATTCGGCCGTCCGCCACGCCAACCAGCCGATCGCGGTGGTGATCGCCGAGACGCTGGAGGCGGCCACCGAGGGCGCGCGCCTGCTGAGCCCGCGCTACGAGGCCGAGACGCCGCGCATCGGCCTCGACGCCGAGCCGCCGTTCACGCCCCCCGGCATCGGCGTCGGCCAGCCCCCGGAGGAGACCCACGGCGACGTCGAGGCCGGCCTCGTCGCCGCGAGCCGGCGGATCGCGGCGACCTACGAGACCCCGGCCCAGTACCACAACGCCATGGAGCCGCACGCGGCGGTGGCCTCCTGGGACGGCGACCGGCTCACGCTGCACACGCCGAGCCAGGGCATGTCGATGGCCCAGGGGCGCCTCGCCGGGCTGTTCGGGATCGCGCCGGAGAACATCCGGATCGAGAGCCCGTTCCTCGGCGGCGGCTTCGGCTCGAAGGGCCTGATCTCGGGCCCGCAGATCCTGGCCTGCATGGCCGCGCGCCTCGTCGGCCGGCCGGTCAAGCTGGTGCTCGCGCGCGCGCAGATGTACGGCCCGGTCGGCCACCGCGCCGAGACCCGGCAGAGCTTCCGCCTCGGCGCCGACGACGCCGGCAAGCTGACGGCGCTGGAGCACGAGACGCTGACGGCCTCGAGCCGGTTCGACGACTTCTTCGAGCCGGCCGGCGGCGTCTCGCATACCCTCTACGCCAGCCCGGCCATCGCGGTCCGGCACCAGGCGGTGCGGGTCGACACCGGCACGCCGCTGTTCATGCGCGCCCCCGGCGAGGCCTCGGGCAGCGTCGCGCTGGAGAGCGCGATCGACGAGATGGCGCTGGCCTGCGGCATGGACCCGCTGGAATTCCGCCTGGCGAACTATGCCGAGGTCGAGCCGATCTCCGGGAAGCCGTTCTCCTCCAAGGCCCTGCGCGAGTGCTACGCCCGCGGCGGCGAGCGCTTCGGCTGGTCGGCGCGGCCGAGAGCGCCGCGGCAGACTCGCGACGCGAACGGCCTCCTCGTCGGCTGGGGCATGGGCACCGCGACCTTCCCGGCGCTGATGTTCGAGGCGCAGGCGAAGGCCGAGCTGCGGGCCGACGGCACCGGCCTGATCGAGACCGGCGCGCACGACATGGGGCAGGGCGCCTGGACCGCGCTCGGCCAGATCGCCGCCGACGGGCTCGGGATCGGCCTCGACAGGCTGACCTTCCGGATGGGCTCCTCCGACCTGCCGAACGCCGGCATCGCCGGCGGCTCGGCCCACACCGCCACCGCGGGCGGGGCGATCCACGCGGCGGGCCAGGCGGTGATCGCGCAGCTCGCCGACCTCGCCACCAACGATTCCGCCTCCCCGCTCTACGGCGCGGGCAATGCCGGATTCGTCGCCCGCGACGGACGACTCTTCCGGCGCGACGACGAGAGCCGCAGCGAGGCGTATTCCGACATCCTGGCACGCGCCGGACGGGCGAGCCTCACCGCGACCGGGAAAGCCTCGACCGATCCGGCGGCGGCCAAGACCTACGCCATGCACGCCCACGGCGCGGTCTTCGCCGAGGTGAAGGTCGACCCCGATCTCGGCCAGATCCGCGTCACCCGCCTCGTCGGCGCGTTCGCGGCCGGCCGCATCGTCAACCCGCGCCTGGTCACAAGCCAGTATTACGGCGGGATGATCTGGGGAATGTCGTTCGCGCTGCACGAGCACGCGGCGATGGACGCCCGCACCGGCCGCTTCCTCAACGACAACCTCGGCGAATACCACGTGCCGGTGAACGCGGATACGCCGGCCATGGAGGCGATCCTGGTGCACGAGGACGACGCTCACGTGAACGCGCTCGGCATCAAGGGCGTCGGCGAGATCGGCATCACCGGCTCGGCCGGCGCCATCGCCAACGCGGTCTGGCACGCCACCGGCATCCGGGTGCGCGAGATCCCGATCACGCTGGACAAGCTGCTCGGGTAGCGCCCGCCGTCGCGATCCGGCAGCCCACGCCGGCGCGAACCCGGTCCCGACCGCCCTGCCCTCCCGGAGGCCCGTCGCTCAGCGGCGCGGCCTCCGTCGTCGTTCGGCCCGACCCGCGATCCGCAGGTCGCCTGCGCTCCCGAAGGGCTGCGGCGGTGCCGGCCAGCGTCTAATCCCGCTCCGTTCGTCGCAGCGGACGGTCCGCGTGCGCCGCCGCACCCAAGTCGAAAGAGAAACGGATTAAATATAGTTTGATATACTTGTGCATTCGCACACATATTCGTCGAACGAAATTGGTTATGTTCTTCTCGTTGGCGCAGGGCGGCATGTCCTGCAGAAGAAAACTTCGAGAGGAAGGATTATCTCATGACGCGCATCGTTGCCTCGGCGCTCTTCGCCGCCGTTCTCGCCCTCCCCGTCGCGGCTCGGGCCGGCGAGGGCGGTGGCGGCGACCGCCAGCCGGCCGGCGGCGGCCACATGAGCTCCTACGTGAACGACCCCTACCACGACCCCCGCTCCGCCCATTCGCAGCGCAACCGCACCGGGCAGCTTCTGGGCGCACCGATGTATTCCGACATGCCCGGCGCCACCGTCGCGCGCCGTGACGTGGTCTCGCCGCACTGGGCGTCCGGAAGCGCGGCCCCCCGCGGCCGCCGCTGATCCGATCCGCCGACCGGCGCCGGCATCCGGCGCCGCCCCGCCCGACATCCGAGCCCGCACGGCCGCCACTGCGCGGGCTCGCTCGCGTCCGCGC
>NZ_VRVH01000334.1:0-4679 GCF_008040095.1 Methylobacterium sp. WL6
GCGGCCACCACGCCGCGCTCGCGCGAGCCGCCGACCGCGACCGGCCGGCCGCGCAGGGCCGGGTCGTCGCGCTGCTCGACGGAGGCGTAGAACGCGTCCATGTCGATGTGGATGACTTTCCGCACCGGGGCGGTCACTGCGCTGTCCCGTTCCGCGAGACCGCCGCACCGCAGGGCGGCCGCCTCGATGTTCGATCTTTGTTCCGACTGTCCATCACCGCGGGGCGCGGTTCAACCCATCCGGGCGCCGCCGTCCACCGCCGAGCGCACGATCGGCGGTCGCGGCAAAGGCTTTGTTAACCGACCCGGACGATGGTCGCGCCATGGTCGTCCGTCGCCGCGTCAGAATGGTCGTTTTGCCTCTCAGCCTCTGGACCCTGTCCGGGCTGGTGGTCGGCTACTTCGTGTACCAGGCCGAGAACGGCAACCGGGGCCTGGAGGCCAAGCGCGCCCTCAAGATCCAGGCCTTCGGGCTCACCCGGGAGCTCGCGGCGGCCAAGGCCGAGCGGGCGACCTGGGAGCACCGCGTCGCGCTGCTGCGCAGCGAGCAGATCGACCGCGACCTGCTGGAGGAGCGCGCCCGGGTCGTCCTCGGCCGGGTGCACGCCAACGACGTGGTCGTCATCGACCCGTGAGCGGGCACCGCCTCCAGTCCCGCGCGCGCGTCCCGGCTTGAACGCGGCCCGCATCCGCCGTCCCGAGGGGATCATGCCGATCGGGCATGCGGATCGGGTATGACAACCACAAACACCTGTCAGAGCGTCGGCCCTCGCATTCCCGGAGCGCGTGTCCTAAACCGGGCGGGAACAGACGCCAGCACGGGAGCACGCCGATGGATGCCGCGAAAGATGCGGGGCAGCCCAACCCTGCCGCGGAGACGCCGGAGGCCGTGGCGGCCGAGCACCAGCCCGCACCGAACGCGCCGCAATTCACCCGCGAGGAAGACCTCCACGCCTACCATCAGATGCTGCTGATCCGCCGCTTCGAGGAGAAGGCGGGGCAACTCTACGGAATGGGCCTGATCGGCGGGTTCTGCCACCTCTACATCGGCCAGGAGGCGGTCGTCATCGGCATGCAGATGGCCTCGGTCGACGGCGACCAGGTCATCACCGGCTACCGCGACCACGGTCACATGCTCGCCTGCGGCATGGACCCGAAGGGGGTGATGGCCGAGCTCACCGGCCGCCGCGGCGGCTACAGCCGCGGCAAGGGCGGCTCGATGCACATGTTCAGCCGCGAGAAGCAGTTCTTCGGCGGGCACGGCATCGTCGGCGCGCAGGTCTCGCTCGGCACCGGCCTCGGCTTCGCCGACGCCTACCGCAAGAACGGCAAGGTCAGCCTGACCTACATGGGCGACGGCGCGGCCAACCAGGGCCAGGTCTACGAGAGCTTCAACATGGCGCAGCTGTGGAAGCTGCCCGTGGTCTACGTGATCGAGAACAACCGCTACGCCATGGGCACCTCGGTCGCCCGCGCCTCGGCGCAGACGGACTTCTCCCGGCGTGGCATCTCGTTCGGCATCCCCGGCGAGCAGGTCGACGGCATGGACGTGCGCACGGTCCGCGAGGCGGCGGGCCGGGCGATCGCGCATGCCCGCACCGGGGAGGGGCCCTACATCCTCGAGATGCAGACCTACCGCTATCGCGGCCACTCGATGTCCGACCCGGCGAAGTACCGCACGAAGGACGAAGTCTCGAAGATGCGCGACGAGCACGACCCGATCGAGATGGTGCGCAAGCGCCTGATCGAGCTGCACGGCGTCGCCGAGGCCGAGCTCAAGGCCACCGACGCCAAGGTCCGCGAGACCGTCAACGACGCCGCCGAGTTCGCGACGCACGATCCCGAGCCGGATCCGTCCGAGCTGTGGACCGACATCCTCCTGGAAGCGCGCGCCTGAGGGCGCGCCGCCGCCCCGCGACGATCCCCTGCCAGGCCGCCCCGCCCGCCTCACCGATCAGAGACCCTCCATGGCGACCGACATCCTGATGCCCGCCCTGTCTCCGACCATGGAGGAGGGCAAGCTCTCCAAATGGCTCAAGAAGGAGGGCGACGCGATCAAGTCCGGCGACGTGCTCGCCGAGATCGAGACCGACAAGGCGACCATGGAGGTCGAGGCGATCGACGAGGGCACGCTCGCCAAGATCCTGGTCGCCGAGGGCACCGAGGGCGTCGCCGTCAACACCCCGATCGCGATCATCGCGGGCGAGGGCGAGGACGTCGCGGCGGCCGCCGCCGGAGGGGCCTCGTCGAAGCCGAACGGTGCGGACACGGGCGGGCAGCCCGCTCCGACGCCGACGATGCAGGCCGAGGGCATGGCCTCCGCCCCGTCGGCCACCGCCAAGACCGGCGACGACAAGCCCGCGGCGCCGGCCGCGCCCGCCACCATCACCAACAAGGCCGCGGAGCCGGTGATGGAGGAGTTCCCGGCCGGCACCGAGATGGTGACGATGACCGTCCGCGAGGCGCTGCGCGACGCCATGGCCGAGGAGATGCGCCGGGACGAGGACGTCTTCGTGATGGGCGAGGAGGTCGCCGAGTACCAGGGCGCCTACAAGGTCACGCAGAACCTGCTGCAGGAATTCGGCGCCCGCCGCGTGGTCGACACCCCGATCACCGAGCACGGCTTCGCCGGCATCGGCGTCGGCGCGGCCCTGTCGGGCCTGAAGCCGATCGTCGAGTTCATGACCTTCAACTTCGCCATGCAGGCGATCGACCACATCATCAACTCGGCGGCCAAGACCCTGTACATGTCCGGCGGCCAGCTCGGCTGCCCGATCGTGTTCCGCGGCCCCAACGGCGCCGCCGCCCGCGTCGGCGCCCAGCACAGCCACGACTACGCCGCCTGGTACTCCAACGTGCCGGGCCTGAAGGTGATCGCCCCCTACACGGCGTCGGACGCCAAGGGCCTGCTCAAGGCCGCGATCCGCGACCCGAACCCGGTGATCTTCCTCGAGAACGAGATCCTGTACGGCCAGACCTTCCCGGTGCCGAAGCTCGACGACTTCGTGCTGCCGATCGGCAAGGCGCGGATCCACCGCACCGGCAAGGACGTGACCATCGTCTCCTTCGCCATCGGCATGACCTACGCCCTGAAGGCGGCGCAGATCCTGGCCGACCAGGGCATCGAGGCCGAGGTGATCGACCTGCGCACGATCCGGCCGATGGACACCGAGACCGTGCTCGCGTCGGTCAAGAAGACCGGCCGCTGCGTCACGGTGGAGGAGGGCTTCCCGCAATCGGGCATCGGCGCCGAGATCTCGGCCCGCCTGATGGTCGACGCGTTCGACTACCTCGACGCGCCGGTGCTGCGCGTCACCGGCAAGGACGTGCCGATGCCCTACGCCGCCAACCTCGAGAAGCTCGCCCTGCCCAACGTCGCCGAGGTCGTCGAGGCGGCCAAAGCCGTCTGCTACCGGTGAATGCGATCCGCCTTCGTGCCTGACCGGCGGGAACGGGGCCATCGATGGGTCATGACGTCGTATGAGTGAATCCTTCCAAGCCCTCGAGGTCCCCCCCGACGCCCTGGAGCAGGGCGGCATCGAGGTGCTGCGCGCGGCCGTGGTCGACGGGGCGGTGAGCGTGGCGTTGCGCCGGTCCTTCGACGACCCCGCCACGTGGGGCCGCCTGATGGTCGACCTCGCCCGGCAGGCCGCCCGCGCCTACGCCCTGGAGACCGACCTGTCGGAGGAGGAGGCGTTCGAGCGCATTCGCGCGGGGTGGGAGGCCGAGGGCCTCGATCCCGGCGGCCTGAACTGACGGGATTCTGGCCATGGCCGAACCCGCGCTCCGGCACGCCACCTACGCCGACCTCGAAGCGGTCCCCGACCACCTCGTCGCCGAGATCATCGACGGGGCGCTGGAGACGCATCCGCGACCGCGGCCGCGGCATGCGATGGCGGCGTTGGATCTCGGCTCCGTTCTGGGCCCCCCTTTCCGGCACGGACGCGGCGGACCGGGCGGCTGGATCTTCATGATCGAACCCGAGCTCCATCTCGGAGCGCAGGTCGTGGTGCCCGATCTCGCCGGCTGGCGCCGCGAGCGGCTGCCGGCCGAGCCGGAGACCGCCTTCGTCGAGACGCCGCCGGACTGGGTCTGCGAGATCCTGTCGCCGTCCACGGTGCGTCTCGACCGCGGCCCGAAGCGGCGCATCTACGCGGAGGCCGGCGTCGGGCACCTCTGGCTGCTCGATCCCGCCGACGGCGTGCTGGAGGCCTTCGCGCTGACCGCGTCCCGATGGCTGCTGCTCGGGACGGTGACGCGCCGCGAGACCGTGGCCCTGCCGCCCTTCGACGCCGTCCCGTTTCCGCTGGACGACCTGTTTCCCTTCGCCGATCCCCGCGCCGAACCCGACGCCCCCTCCCTGCCCTCGGACGAGACCTGAACCATGCCCGTCAACGTCCTGATGCCCGCCCTCTCGCCGACCATGGAGAAGGGCAACCTCGCCAAGTGGCTCAAGAAGGAGGGCGACGCGATCAAGTCCGGCGACGTGCTCGCCGAGATCGAGACCGACAAGGCGACCATGGAGGTCGAGGCGATCGACGAGGGCGTGCTCGCCCGGATCGTCGTGCCCGAGGGCACCGCCGACGTGCCGGTCAACGACCTGATCGCGGTGATCGCCGTGGACGGCGAGGATCCGGCCGGGGTCCAGGCGGGCGGCGCGGCGCCGGCGCCGGCCCAGGC
>NZ_VRVH01000335.1:0-4676 GCF_008040095.1 Methylobacterium sp. WL6
AATTTTAGGCACGTGGACTTTAATTGCAATGTTTTTGGTTGATATAGATTTTCGAAAAAAGAACCAGCATTCTGATAGGCTGACTTCGGAACGTGCTGATGCTTGATGGCAGGACGCACCATCGGACACTGACGCCACGGACCATTCACTCGTATCCATATGCGAAAGTGACGGCATCCGCACCTCATTCACAACTTTGGCCTGCCTGGACTGCCTCGATTCGGTGGCCCAGATTCCAAGTTAGTGCACCGTAGGTCGCGTGACGATGGGCGGGTGAGGGAGCGGCGTTGAAATGCTCGGCTCCTTTGGTCCGATGACGACCTCGGGTGCAGGCAGATGGTAACTGAGCGATGAATGCGGGCGGATGGTGTCTTAGCGTCCGGACCCATAACGGTGGCGCGGACGGCTCGGTTATGATTCACGGCTCCCATGGGAGGGGCCGATGGATCAGTTCTGGCTGACGGACGAGCAGTTTGCGAAGATCGCACCGCATCTGCCGAACGACACGCGCGGCTAGGAACGCGTGGACGACCGGCGGGTGATCAGCGGCATCGTCCATGTGCTGAAGTCGGGCGGTCGCTGGACGGACGCGCCGCGCTAGGTCTACGGGCCGAAGAAGACGCTCTACAACCGCTTCGTGCGCTGGGCGGCCAAGGGCGTCTGGGTCGCGCTGTTCGAGACGCATGCGCAGGCTGGCGGCCCGCCGTCTCAGGTGCTGATCGATTCCACCGCCGTGAAAGCGCACCGCTGCGCGGCCGGAGGAAGAGGGGGGGAGCAAAACCAAGCGATCGGCCGCTCGCGGGGCGGTCGCACGACCAAGATCCACGCGCTCACGGACCGCTTCTGTCGCCCGCTCGCCTTCCTCCTGACCGGCGGGCAGGTCGCCGATTGCAAGGCCGGCGCGCTGCTGCTCGAACGCCTGCCCGCCTGCCGCATCGTGCTGGCCGACAAGGGCTACGACAGCGACGCCATCCGCCGGCAGATCGAGGCCACGGGGGCCGCACCCAACATCCCGCCCAAGGTCAATCGCCTCTGGAAACCGTGCTTCTCGCCCGTGCTCTATCGCGGACGCAACGCCATCGAGCGCATGTTCGGCCGCCTCAAGGACTTCCGGCGTATCGCCACGCGCTACGACCGCCTGGCAACCAACTACCTCGCCGCTGTCTGTCTCGCTGCCACCCTCAGCTACTGGTTATGAGTCCGGAAGCTAACCTCAGCCCCGCCGCGCGGGATTTTTTCTATTTATCACCACCTGCGTGCCAAGACTTGCACTACGACGGACCGACCCTATACGTTTGCGCTCACCGAGGCACAGATCTTCTCAAAGAGATCGTTCCACTGCGTAATGATAGTAGCTGCATCGAATTTTTCGATCGCGCGCTGGCGACCTCGTGCAGAGTAACCTGCCGCAAGATCAGGCTTTTCGTGCAGCATCTTGGCGAGCGATGCTCCCTCCTCAGCCGTGTCATAGGTCAAGCCAGCGCCTTCAGCGAGGAAGCTCGGAACCTCGTATCGATCTTCGGTCCAGGCGTCGGTGTAGCCGTCATCCCATTTGTCGGCCATCGAGGCCTTAGACGCGATCAGTTTAGCGGAAGGCGCAAGCACCGGCGTTCCAGCCATCAGAGCTTCCATGACGGAAAGATGATAAGACGGCGGTCTCGTATATACGTATAAATAGAAAGCAGCCCGCCGTAAAAGATTCGACATATCTTCCGCAGGCGCCAATCCAGATGATTCGCCTACGTCTTCGTTATTACGGCCGAACAGTCGACAGTTCGACGCGTCATGAATCGTACGCCACTCCTGAAGATTTGGGGTGGCGTATTCCGTTCGAGAGCAAAAATCATTTTGAAATGTAAGACCGGCGTCGCCGCCACTCCAGATTTCATAATCTTCCTTGAATTTGCTAAAATAAATTACACCGTGGGTTTTCGCGAAACCGGGCTTATTTACTTCAGTGTTGCTGTACCGAATGATCTTAACACGATCTCCAAGAGCATTATAATCTCTCTCGATGGCAGAACTCGATTGCCCAATTGATCTTAATATGACGGGTGTATCACCGAATGCTTCTAAATTGAACCTTACCCACTCAGGAAAGTGGTTGACAATTACAACATCGAAGTAACGGGAAAAATTGAGGGGAACCCGCCTCAGATCGTTGTGGCCATCAAGAGCGACAAAGCGCTCTAGAAGCTCTTCATTATAGAATTCAGGCCTTCCCTGCCGCAGGTGATTTGCGGGTTTGTTCGGATCATGAAAAGTTCCAAGACTAAAAACTTTATGCCCATATTGCGTAAACATTCGAAGGTCGTCGTACTCTAAAATCTCATGACACGACAAATATAATATATTATAATTTCTGGACATTTTTTACCCTTCGCTAGTAGGCGAACACGATTGCGTTGGCAATTTGGTTGATGGCTTACTATTCTTTATCTTGTAAGAAACGAAGCGCATATCATCTTCTGCGGCCTCGCACAGGGTTCATGCCGAGACTCCTAATAAGAGACTCGATCAACCAAGCGCGAAACACGCGGACCGATGTTAAACAATCTAAGTTGCATGCATTGCGGCCGTGATTATTTCACGCACGACGTCATCGGCTGACAGATCCTGTCCTATGCGGCTCGACCAGTATTCCACGCCGTTTGGATCTGGGATGCGATGAATGTGAGTGAAGTATACATTATGCACAATCTCGCTTGGGCTGAGTGATGCCCTCGCGGGCCGAAAAGTGAGATCGTATAGCCAGGAGTCACGAAGCTCGACGTTGGACACGACTAATCCAGAGGCTGCAGCGAGATCTGTTACAGTCTGAGGAGTGTACCCGCAACGGTGGTAATCACCCGGGTAAGCCTGCGTTCCGTAAACCATCTGGATCAAATAATTCTGTCGTTCTGTGTTTTGCCACTCAGGATGAAAAGCCAGTGCAACCATGTCGGTCAGACTTGGAACGCGGACCTTAAGTCGACCATCGGGAGTTAGAAGGCGGGCCCATCTTTGCACTGTGTGGACTTGTTTTTCCCTATCAATATGCTCCAGAACATCCTGGGCGACAATTTCCGAGAAATATTGATCCGGCAATTCCTTGAGGTCGGTAATATCGGAAATCAAATCGGGATTATGCCAATCTCCGTTGTCTACGTTAAGATAGCCCTCTCTAATGTCATAACCGCAACCTACGTTCAGTTTTACAGGGTACGGCTGTGAATCAGTCAGCATGACGTTCTTACCCATTTTTGCCCGTTGGACTGGGAATAATTTTACGGGCCAGTGCCTAAACCGCTTCGACGAAGTTTGCAACTCTAGATTACGGTTGCCTCAGACTGGCTTTTGTCAACATCACTCCGCGATTTTTGCAATAGGCGAAATGATGTTGTCAGGCCCGGCCTTCCAGGGCATCTAAGCTATTTTCCGGATGACATGCTTCTCCATTAACAGGCCAAGAACGAAGCATGTCATGCCAAACATTATGGTATAGATGTAATCAATCGTCACGGGCAGATCAGGGTAATATCCCAGCCTTACCCACTCGATGACCTGCACCGCTGGATTAAATTTTAGATAATAATAAACTTGTTCGGGCAAAAGATTAGGCAGAAACATTACACCGCTGGTCGTATAGATTATGATAGTGAATAGAATAAATCCGATTATCCATGCGGGGAAAAACGCTACAATACTTACGTTGATTGTCCCGATGCCGATGCCGAGGATGATCGCCGTAACGTAGCCGCACATGGCGGTGAAGGGATCTTGAGG
The DNA here is from genome assembly GCF_008040095.1 of Methylobacterium sp. WL6. Taxonomy (NCBI): domain Bacteria; kingdom Pseudomonadati; phylum Pseudomonadota; class Alphaproteobacteria; order Hyphomicrobiales; family Methylobacteriaceae; genus Methylobacterium; species Methylobacterium sp. WL6. The sequence goes on from NZ_VRVH01000335.1 coordinate 3,766, forward strand.
AACCGGATCTATCCCGGCTACAATAAGCACTGCAAAGATAGTTAATAGACCCAAAAATCCCGTAACTATTTCTACGAGTATCCGCGCCAAAATTACGTCAAACAACTTCACCTGCGGGTAATAGGTAAGCGGCTTATTGGCCATGACCGCCTTCATTACCTCGCGGGAAATGTATTGGAACGCGAGGACCGGTACTGCACCACTTGCAAAAAAAAGCGATCGATTGTCGCCGATGGGCGCGGGCACGCCACGTAGCACGAAAATGAGCACCAGCATGAACACGTGAAGTACCGGCCATAAGACGACGACTGCATATCCAAAGTACGAGCCACCGAAGCGCGAACGCATGTCGCGCAGCAATAGAGCGTGCAGAACGTGGAGATAGGACTCCAAGGGTTTCCGTACCGTGCGCACGACAGCGAGGCTTTCGTCCGGCGAGGACATGAGTGCTCCGTAAACCGTTCGTGGCATCCATTGCGGGCGAAAGAGTCGAAATTGTGCGGCCCACCTCGGTTCACGAGCAGCAAGCTGGACCTACCGCTGCCCGATACCGTGGTCGAGCATCCATACCATGGCGGCGGCTAGGCCGAGCATGCAGGCGAATGGTAGGAGGTGAGGACTTTGCCACTTGTCAGCGGCGGCGAGGGCTGTGCACACGACGAAAGCCGCCGCTAAAAGTCCGAATGTCATTCTAGCGATTCTCCCTTTTCCACTTCCGTCCTGCTTCATTCCGTCGGCTGCCCCGCCTGCCCGATCGCGTTCCACGCCGTCATACCAAGCTAGGTGTATGGTCCCGGGATGAGGTGTGACGGGTCGATCCTGAAGCGATTGGGCTCTTTCGTCCAGGCGTTCAGGATGAACTCGGTGGGTGTCAGGCCCCGCAGGGTCTTGAGCCGACGAGCGTGATTGTA
>NZ_VRVH01000336.1:0-4667 GCF_008040095.1 Methylobacterium sp. WL6
CGCCTGCGGCCGCGGCCGGCGCGGCGGCGTCGCCCGTGCCGAACTCCTCGTCGAGCTTCTTCAGCATCCGGAGCGTCTCCTTGCCGCCGGGCTGGCAGAGGTTCAGACGCGCCTCGCTCTTGAGGAAGATGGCGTTGGCGTAGTCGGCGCAATTGTAGCCGCACTGGCCGCAATCCTGCTGCGCCATCGCCGCCATGAGCTTCTGCGGCTCGGGCCGGGCCTTGGCCATCTCCATGCGCTCGGTGATCGGCAGCGACGGGTCGTGCCAGGGCGCGTCGTCGTTGTCGGCGAGCTTGGGGCCGCCGGCCATGTCGCCGGGGGCCAGGGCGGTGGCGCCCTCGACCGCCGGGCCGAGGAGGGCGGCGAAGTAGCCCGACAGCCACGAGCGCTGGTCGGCGGAGAACGGGGCGTTCTCGGGGACGAGGACGAGGGGGGGAGAGACGTGCTCGCTCATGCGGCTGCCTTGAGGGCTGGCTGGTCTTCGGCAAGGTCGCGCAGGGCTTCCGGCCCGGTGCGCGCCGTGAAGGTCTGGAAGCTCTCGTCCGGCCCGGTGCGGCGGGCGAGGTAGGTGCGCAGCAGTGCCTCGACGCGGGACGGCGCGTCCTCCGCCTTGATCGCGGTCCAGATCTCGGTGCCGATCTTCGGGTTCTCGGCGAAGCCGCCGCCGACCACGACGTCGTAGCCCGGAACAGTGTCGCCCTCCTCCGAGACCACCACCTTGGCGCCGATCAGGCCGATGTCGCCGATGTAGTGCTGGGCGCAGCTGTGGTGGCAGCCGGTGACGTGCACGTTGACCGGCACGTCGAGCTCCGGCAGCGCGGCCTCGACGTGGTCGGCGATGATCATCGCGTCGCCCTTGGTGTCGGCGGCGGCGAACTTGCAGCCGTTCGAGCCGGTGCAGGCGACGAGCCCCGCACGGATGCCGGCGGCCTTCGTGGTGAGCCCGAGCGCCTGCACCCGCGCCTCCACCTCGGCGACCTTGGCGTCGGGCACGCCGGAGAACAGGAAGTTCTGCCAGACCGTCATGCGGATCTGCCCGTCGCCGCATTCCTGCGCGATCCGCGCGAGCGCGCGGACCTGGTCGCTCATGATCTTGCCGACCGGCAGGATCACGCCGACCCAGTTCAGCCCGGGCTGGACCTGCGCATGCACGCCGACATGGGCGAACCGGTCGGTGGTGCGGCGCGGCGCGACGTGGGCGGGGTCGACCCGGTCGAGCTTGCGCCCGAGCTTCTCCTCGACGGCGGCGAGGTACTTGTCGAAGCCCCAGGCGTCGAGGACGTACTTCATCCGCGCCTTGTTGCGGTTGGTCCGGTCGCCGTTCTCGATGAACACCCGGATGATCGCATCCGAGACCGCGTTGCAATCCTCCGGCCTCAGCACGATGCCGGTGTCGCGGGCGAGGTCCCGATGGCCGGAGATGCCGCCGAGCACCAGGCGCATCCACACGCCCGGCGCGACGCTCGCGCCCTCCAGCACCTCGATCGCCTGGAAGCCGATGTCGTTGGTCTCCTCCAGCACCGCGACGATGCCGCCGCCGTCGAAGGCGACGTTGAACTTGCGCGGCAGGCCGTAGAGCGACTGGTCGTTGATGATCCAGTTGTTCCAGGACTTGGCGAGCGGACGCGTGTCGAGGAGCTCCTGGGCGTCGATCCCGGCGGTGGGCGAGCCGGTGACGTTGCGGATGTTGTCGGCGCCCGCGCCGCGCGCCGTCAGCCCGATGTCGACGAGCCCGTCGAGGAAGGGCTGGGCATGCTCGGGCGCGATGTGGCGCACCTGGAGGTTCGCCCGCGTGGTGACGTGGACGTAGCCGCCGCCATGCGCGTCGGCGAGGTCGGCGACGCCGGAAAACTGCCAATGGTGCAGGATGCCGTTGGGGATGCGCAGGCGCGCCATGAACGAGGTCTGGTTCGGGGCGACCCAGAACAGGCCGTGGTAGCGCCAGCGGAAGTTGTCCTCCGGCTTCGGGGCCTTGCCGGTGGCGGCCTCCACCTTCAGCCGGTTGTGGCCCTCGAACGGGTTCTCCGCGCGCTTCCATTTCTCCTGCTCGCAGAGCTTGCCGCCGGCCTTCACCGTGCGGTCCTGCGCCTTGATGTGGATCGCGTCCGGCCCGGTCGGCTCGGGCGGCGGACCGCCCTGGCCGAGGGCGAGGCCGCCGGTGAGACGGGCGGCGGCGACGCCCGAGGCGAAGCCTTCGAGGTAGCGTTGCTGTTCGGCGTTGAAGTCTTCAGCCATGGTCTGCCTCCTTCACGCTGCCAGATTCTTGGCGAGGGGTTCGGCCGGGGGCGCCGCGGGGCGCCCGAACATCAGGTCGTCGATCTGATCCCCGACCGGCGCGCCGGTGCGGATCAGGGTCTTGCACAGGCCCTGCTCGCCGATGTCGCCGACGAAGACCGCGCCGATCAGGCGGTCGCGCTCGACCAGGAGCTTGCGGTAGAGGCCGGCGCCCGGATCGCTCATCACGATCGCCTCCGCGGTGTCGGGCGTGTCGACCACGCCCGCGGAGAACACCGGCAGCCCCGAGACCTTGAGGCTCGTCGAGAGCGCCGTGCCGGAATACTGGGCCTCGAGCCCGGAGAGGTGGCGGCTCAGGGTCTCGGCATGCTCGTAGGCCGGCTCGACGAGGCCGTAGACCATGCCGCGATGCTCGGCGCATTCGCCGAGCGCGAAGATCCGCGGGTCCGAGGTGGTCATCCGGTCGTCGACCTTGATGCCGCGCCCGGTCTCGATCCCCGCGCCCTGCGCCAGGGCGAGGTTCGGGCGCACGCCCACCGACATGACGACGAGATCGGCCGGCAGCACCGTGCCGTCGGCCAGGATCAGGCGCTCGACGCGGCCGTCGCCCTCGACGCGGTCGGTGTCGGCGTTGAGCAGGACCTTGACGCCGCGCGCCTCCATCGCCCGGCGGACCAGGGCGGCCGCGGAATGATCGAGCTGCCGCTCCATCAGCCGGTCCATGACGTGGAGCAGGGTGGTGTCGACGCCGAGCCGCGCCAGCCCGACCGCCGCCTCGAGCCCGAGCAGGCCGCCGCCGATGACGATGGCCTTGGCGTGCTGGACCGCCGCCTTCCGGATCGCCGACACGTCCGCCAGGTCGCGGAACGTGATGATGCCGGGCAGGTCCATCCCGGGCTTGGGCAGGCGGATCGGCACGGAGCCGACCGCGAGCACCAGCTTGTCGAACGGCAGGACGTGGGTCTCGCCGACCACGACCAGCGCGTTCTCGCGGTCGACCTGCGTGGCGGGGGCGCCGGTGATCAGGCGGATGCCGTGGCTCTCGTACCAGTCGAGCCCGCGGAAGGCGCAGGCCGCCTCGTCGACCTCGCCGCCGAGGAGCGAGGACAGCAGCACCCGGTTGTAGGCGGCCACCGGCTCGGCGCCGACCACGGTGACGTCGTAGCGGCCGGGCGACCCTTCGGTCAGCCGCTCGAGAAACCGCAGGGAGGCCATGCCGTTGCCGACCACGACGAGCCTCTCGCGCGGGATCTCCGCGGCTGGAACCTGATCCGTCTGGGCTGTGAGCATCGGTGGAAGGGTCTCGTCCTCGATTGCGCCGGGCACGTCCGCCACGAAAAAAGCCGCCGCCGATCGACCTCCCGGCAAGCGTCGCCGCCCGCGAGGAGACATCGGTTCAGCGGCCTCGCTGACGGTGCTGCCCGTCGTCGTTGACGGGTCGGATCACCTCAGCAGGTTCCGTGCCAGTTCGGCGGGACGAGGCTCGCGCGCTCTGCCGGGCACGGCCGAGCGGTCGGTGCCCGGTTTCGCGCGGAGGGTGTGCGCTGCACAAAGATGAGGCGAATGAAGCCCGATCGGGCAGGGGCCCACGATGCACCCTCGACTTGACCGCGCAGCGTCGCGGGTCCGTCGAACGCGGAAAGGACGCTCGGCGGGGGGCGCGAGCGTCCAGGAGGCTTGTGCCCGGCGGGTCGGCTAGATGAGGGTCGAGAGGGCTGCCATCAAGCCGACGACGGGGACGGCGCCGATGAGGAGGGCCCACCGCCAGGGGTGCGCTGCCCGCGCCCGCCGGTTGTCGTTCATCGCCCGGGGCGCGCGGCCCCGGTGCCGGACATAGGCCGAGAGGTCCACGCGTCCGCGCGAGGCGGGAATGGACGAGGCGGTGTCGAGCTTGCGGCAACCTGGCATGGCATGACGATAACGACGTCGCGGCCTCCGCGTTCCGTTTCCTCGCAGGCGATTCCGTCGGATGCGGGCGTCCCGCAGGTCTCAGGCGGGGGATAGTCCGGCCGCCGCGTAGAGATCCGGGCGGTAGACCGCCTCCGCGGCGGGCAGGAGGTCGTCGAGCGGCCCCTGCCCGGCCGCCTTCATCTGCGCCAGCACCCAGCCGGCATGCGCGGCGCGCGGCTCCTGCGCCGCCGCGTCGAGGCGCAGGTAGTCGGGGGCCTCGCGCTGCAGACCCGTCCCGTCGAGGACGATCGTGCCCTCGAGGGTGCGGGCGATCAGGGCGGGATCGAGGTTGAGATAGGCCCGCCGCGCGAGCCGGTGGGCGAGCTCGGAGCGGTTCGCCGGGTCCGCGCACCAGCGCCCTGCCCTGGCGACGGCCCGCACCAGGGGCGGGATCGCGCCGTCGAGCCGCGGCGCGACCGCGAGGACCTTCTCGGGCGCGTCCGGCGCCACCTCGCAGCCGAGCGCGGCGATGCGCCCGAGGC
>NZ_VRVH01000337.1:0-4655 GCF_008040095.1 Methylobacterium sp. WL6
CCCCGGTGCCCGCGGCGACCGCGACGGTCGTCCGGATCGCGGCGCCCGCGGTCCGCGCGGCGGCGGCGAGGCCCGCGGCGCCTATGGGCGTCTCGGCGGCGCCGAGCGCACCCGGTTCCGCCAGGACCTGTTCCGCAGCGGCGTGCCGCGCCTGGCGGCCGGCGCCTTCGCGCTCACCGTCGGCACGGCGATCGCCCGCAGCTATGAACTGCACCGCCTCCCGCCGGCGATCGTCGAGCTGGCACCGGAATACGAGGATTACAGCTACGTCCTCGTGGACGACGACATCGTCATCGTCGATCCGGACACCTACCAGATCGTGGACGTGATCCGCGGCTGAGGCGAAAACCCGCGTCGGCCTGCCCTCCCTCCTCTGCGGGTGAGGGTGGGCCTCGTGGCGGCAAGGGTCGGTAGAGGCGGGTGCGTCGTCCGGATACGGCGCTCCCCCTCTCCCGATGTGCTTCGCGGGCCGACATCCCGCGCCAACCGAGGGGCGCGGCGGCGCATCGGGCAAGCGGCCCCGGCCCTACGTCCCGCGGTCGAGCATCCGCGAGACGACCCGCGCCGTGTAGTCGACCATCGGCACGATGCGGGCGTAGTTCAGGCGCGTCGGGCCGATCACGCCGACGACGCCGACGATGGTCTGCGAGCCGTCGCGGAACGGCGCCGCGATCAGCGACGAGCCGGAGAGCGAGAACAGCTTGTTCTCCGAGCCGATGAAGATCCGCACCCCGTCGCCGCCCTCGGCGCGGGCGAGCAGGTCGATCACGTCCTTCTGCGTCTCGAGGTCCGAGAACAGCAGCCGCATCCGCTCGAGGTCCTCGATCGCGCGAAGGTCGTCGAGCAGGTTGGCCTGCCCGCGCACGATGAGCTGGCGGGCCTCGCTCGGGCCGACGGACACGGCGAGGCCCGCATCGACCAGGCGCTCGGTGATCGCGTCGAGCTCGCGCTTCATCGCCTGGCGGCCCGCCTCGATCTCGGCGCGCAGGCCGCCGAGGGTGCGGCCGTGCAGGCGGGCGTTGAGGTAGTTCGACGCCTCCTGCAGCGCGCTCGCCGGCAGGCCCGGCGGCAGGTCGAGCAGGCGGTTCTCGACCGAGCCATCGTCGGAGACGAGCACCACCAGGGCGCGTGCCGGATCGAGCCGCACGAACTCGATGTGCTTGAGCTGCACGTTGGTCTTGGTCGTCAGCACCACGCCGGCTCCGCGCGAGATGCCCGAGAGCAGGCTCGACGCCTCGGCCAGCGCCGAATCGAAGGTGTGCCGCGAGGCCGCCGCCCGCATCTGCGCCTCGATCCGCTCCTGCTCCTCGCGGCCGACATCGCCGAGCTCGAGCATCGCGTCGACGAAGAAGCGCAGGCCCAGCTCGGTCGGCAGGCGCCCGGCGGAGGTGTGCGGCGCGAAGATTAGCCCGGACTGCTCCAGGTCGGACATCACGTTGCGGATCGAGGCCGGCGACAGGGTCATGGGCAGGATGCGCGCGAGGTTGCGCGATCCCATCGGCTCGCCGGTGGAGAGATAGCCCTCGACGATCTGCCGGAAGATCTCGCGGGCACGCTCGTTCAGCGCGGCGAGGGCCTGCGCCTGCGGCGGTTGGGAGAAGGGTCGGGAAAACTCGGTCACGCGCGGTTCCTGGCCGATGATTGTGTCCCGCTAAAGCCTGCGGATCAATCCATGGGCTTCTCATACGGCGCTCGGGCGCTTCGGGTTGCCGCGTGTGGCGGCGCAGCCTAAGCACCCCGCTCGAATTCGGGAATCAGGAGAACGCCGCATGCGGCCTTCGAAGCGCGCGGCCGACGAGTTGCGCAAGGTCACGCTCGAGCGCTCGGTCGCCCGCTACGCGGAGGGCTCCTGCCTCGTGACCTTCGGCGAGACCCGGGTCCTGTGCACCGCCTCGCTGGAGGAGCGCGGGCCGCACTGGCTGCGCGGCTCGGGCAAGGGCTGGATCACGGCGGAGTACGCCATGCTGCCGCGCGCCACGCACGAGCGCACCCGCCGCGAGGTCAATTCCGGCAAGCCCTCGGGCCGGACGCAGGAGATCCAGCGGCTGATCGGGCGATCGCTGCGCGCCGTCACCAACCTGCCGGCGATGGGCGAGAAGCAGATCACCGTCGACTGCGACGTGATCCAGGCCGACGGCGGCACTCGCACGGCATCGATCACCGGCGCCTGGGTCGCGCTGCACGAGTGCTTCGCCTGGATGCGCGCCCGCTCGATGATCTCGGTCGACCCGCTGCGCGACCACGTCGCCGCCATCTCCTGCGGCATCGTCAAGGGCGCCGCCGTGCTCGACCTCGACTACGCCGAGGATTCGGGCGCCGAGACCGACGCCAACTTCGTCATCACCGGCACCGGCGGCCTCGTCGAGGTTCAGGGCACCGCCGAGGGCAAGCCGTTCTCGGAGGACGAGCTGCTCGAACTGCTCCGGCTCGCCAAGGGCGGCGTCGCCAACCTCGTCGCCCTCCAGAAGCAGGCGATCGCATGAGCCACCGCATCCTCTCGGGCCGGGTCGTGATCGCGACCCACAATGCCGGCAAGCTGGTGGAGATGCGCGAGCTGCTCGCGCCCTTCGGCGTCGAGGCGGTCTCGGCCGGCGAGCTCGGGCTCGCGGAACCCGACGAGACCGGCACGATGTTTTCCGAGAACGCCGCGATCAAGGCGGTCGCAGCCGCCAACGCCGCGGGCCTGCCGACCTTCGCCGACGATTCGGGCCTGTGCGTCGATGCGCTCGATGGGGCGCCCGGGCTGTTCTCCGCCCGCTGGGCCGGCGCGTCCAAGGACTTTTCCGGCGCGATGGCGCGGATCTTCGCGGAGCTGGACCTACGCGGGGCGAGGGACCGGCGGGCGCATTTCGTCTCGGCTCTGGTGCTGGCCTGGCCCGACGGCCATACCGAGCTGTTCGAGGGCCGCGTCTTCGGCGACCTCGTCGAGCCGCGCGGCACGGCCGGCTTCGGCTACGACCCGATGTTCCGGCCCGACGGCTTCGACCGCACCTTCGGCGAGATCGCGTCGGAGGAGAAGCACGGGGTCGACTGGCAGACCGGCGACGCCCTCTCGCACCGGGCCCGTGCCTTCGTGAAGCTCGCCGCCGCATGCCTGCGCCGGCCGGGCTGAACGGATCGGGCGATTGCCAAACGGCGCGCACGCGAGCACATCGCGTGCGATGACCGACCGTTCAGGCCCGGACCACCCGACCCGCGATGCGGGCTTCGGCGTCTACGTGCATTGGCCCTTCTGCGCCTCGAAGTGCCCGTATTGCGACTTCAACAGCCATGTCCGCCATGCGCCGGTGGACGAGGCGCGCTACCTCGCGGCCTTCCGCGCCGAGATCGCGCACGTGGCGGGGCGCACCCCCGGCCGCACCGTCTCGAGCATCTTCCTCGGCGGCGGCACGCCCTCGCTGATGCAGCCCGCGACGGTCGCCGGCATCCTCGATGCCATCGCCGCAGCCTGGGGCGTCGAGCCCGGCGCCGAGATCACGTTGGAGGCCAACCCGACCAGCGTCGAGGCCGGGCGCTTCCGGGGCTACCGCACGGCCGGGGTCAACCGCGTCTCCCTCGGCGTCCAGGCCTTCGACGACGCTTCGCTCAAGAGCCTCGGGCGGCTGCACAGCGCCGAGGAGGCCTTTGCCGCGATCCGGGTCGCGCAGGGCGCATTCGACCGCAGCTCGTTCGACCTGATCTACGCGCGCCCGAACCAGACCGCCGCGGCGTGGCGGCGCGAGCTCACCGAGGCGATCGGCCGGGCGGCCGAGCACCTCTCGCTCTACCAGCTCACCATCGAGCCCGGCACGCCGTTCTACGGGCTCGCCGCCGCCGGCCGGCTGGTGCCGCCCGACGACGAGACCGCCCGCGCGCTCTACGACGTGACTCAGGAGGTCTGCGACCGGGCGGGCCTGCCGGCCTACGAGATCTCGAACCACGCGCGTGCCGGCGCGCAGTCGCGCCACAACCTGCTGTACTGGCGCTACGGCGAATATGCCGGCATCGGCCCCGGCGCGCATGGCCGCCTCGTGACGGAGGCCGGCCGACTCGGAACCGTCACCGAGAAGGCGCCGGAGGCCTGGCTCGCCCGCGTCGAGCGCGACGGCCACGGCATCGCCGAGACCGAGACGATCGCCGGCGCCGACCAGGGCGACGAGTTCCTGATGATGGGCCTGCGCTTGTCCGAGGGCATCGACCCGGCGCGCTATGCCGCGCTAAAGGGCCGCCCGCTCGACGGGTCGCGGGTCGCGGCGCTGATCGGCGACGGCCTCGTGGCGCGGCTCGACGGCGGCCGCATCGCCGCGACCGCGCGCGGCGCTCCGGTGCTCAACGCCGTGGTCGCGAGCCTCGCGGCGTGATGCCGTACGCCTCCGCGCGCGTCGAAAGCCGATCCGTGAGCCGGCGATGACACCGACCGTCATCGTCCTCGTGCTGCTCGCGCCGCTGCTGCATGCCGGGTGGAACACGCTGCTGCGCGGCGGCGCCGACCGGCTTTGGACCAATCAGCGTGATGAACTTCACAGTCGGCGGGCTCGGGCTCCTCATCACCGTCGCGGTCGAGCTGCCAGGTCTTCGACACCGCGGCGATGGTCACCTTCCACCGCGCGTCTCCGCTCTGGCTCCTGCTGACGCGCGGATCGGCGGCCCTCGGCGGGCGGCCCGCCGCGGTCGCG
>NZ_VRVH01000338.1:0-4634 GCF_008040095.1 Methylobacterium sp. WL6
GGGCGCCCGCACGGCGCTGTTCAACTGGCTCTATGCCCGCCGGATGGGCGGCCGGATGCTGCTGCGCATCGAGGACACCGACCGCGAGCGCTCGACGCAAGGGGCGATCGACGCGATCCTCGACGGGATGAGCTGGCTCGGGCTCGATTGGGACGGCGACGTGGTGTTCCAGTACGCCCGCGCCGAGCGCCATCGCGAGGTCGCCGAGAGCCTGCTCGCCTCGGGCAACGCCTATCGCTGCTACGCCACGCCGGAGGAGCTGACGCAGATGCGCGAGCAGGCCCGGGCGGCGGGCAAGCCGCTGCGCTACGACGGGCGCTGGCGCGACCGCGACCCGTCCGAGGCACCGGCCGGGGTGAAGCCGGTGATCCGGCTGCGCGCCCCGAGCGAGGGCGAAACGATCGTCGACGACGCGGTGCAGGGCCGCGTCACCTGGGCCAACCGCGATCTCGACGACCTCGTGCTGCTGCGCTCGGACGGCAACCCGACCTACATGCTCGCCGTCGTCGTCGACGACCACGACATGGGCGTCACCCAGGTGATCCGCGGCGACGACCACCTCACCAACGCCGCGCGCCAGAGCCAGATCTTCTCGGCGCTCGGATGGGAGGTGCCGAAGATGGCGCACATCCCGCTGATCCACGGGGCGGACGGGGCCAAGCTGTCCAAGCGCCACGGCGCGCTCGGCGTCGACGCCTACCGCGACCTCGGCTACCTGCCGGCCGCGCTCCGCAACTACCTCGTCCGCCTCGGCTGGAGCCACGGCGACCAGGAGGTGTTCTCGACCGAGGAGATGGTGGCGGCCTTCGACCTGAAGGCGATCGGCCGCTCGCCGGCGCGGTTCGACTTCGCCAAGCTCGAGAACCTCAACGGCCTCTACATCCGCGGCGCGGCGGACGCCGACCTCGTCGACGCGATCGAGCGCATCCTGCCGAACGTCGGCCCGGAGCGCGGCCTCTCGGCACCGCTCGCGCCGGCCCTTCGCGAAAAGCTCGTCGCGGCGATGCCGGGGCTGAAGGAGCGGGCCAAGACCCTGATCGAGCTGCTCGACAGCGCCTACTATCTCACCGCCGCGCGGCCGCTGGTGCCGGACGAGAAGGCTTCCGCCCTCCTCACCGACGAGGCGCGCGGGCGGCTCGCCGCGATCCTGCCGGCGCTGGAAGCCCTGCCCGAATGGAACGCCGCCGCGACGGAAGCGGCCGTGCGGCACTTCGCGGAGACCGCCGGCCTGAAGCTCGGGCAGGTCGCCCAGCCGCTGCGCGCGGCGCTGACCGGGCGCACGACCTCGCCGCCGCTGTTCGACGTGATGGCGGTGCTGGGACGCGCGGAGAGCCTCGCCCGTCTCGGCGACGGCATCACGAAGGATTGAGACCGCCGCCGCAGCGCACGCGCGGCCCGGTTTTCGCTTGGCGTCTCGACGTGGTTGTCATCCGCCCCGTTGCTGGCGCTCGGCCGATCCGCTAACCCGATGGGCTTGTGAGCACCTGCAGCAAAATGCCGGTGACTTCGGGTCCCGGGCGGCGCGGAGCGCAGCCTGGGCCGGCTTCGATTCGTTGCCAGGAAAGGGTCCACGTTCCATGAGCGCAGCCAGCACCATCACCGTGGACGGCAAGCAGATCTCTCTGCCCGTCAAGAGCGGCACGATCGGCCCCGACGTCGTCGACATCGGCAAGCTCTACGCCCAGACCGGCGCCTTCACCTTCGATCCGGGCTTCACCTCGACCGCCTCGTGCGAATCGAAGATCACCTACATCGACGGCGACGAGGGCGTTCTGCTCTATCGCGGCTACCCGATCGAGCAGCTCGCCGAGCAGGGCGACTTCCTCGAGACCTGCTACCTAATGCTGTTCGGCGAGCTGCCGACGCCGGGTCAGAAGGCCGACTTCGACTACCGCGTCACGCGCCACACCATGGTGCACGACCAGATGAACCGGTTCTTCACCGGCTTCCGCCGCGACGCCCACCCGATGGCGGTGATGGTGGCCTCCGTCGGCGCGCTCTCGGCCTTCTACCACGACTCGACCGACATCACGGACGAGAGCCAGCGCATGATCGCGTCGATGCGCATGATCGCCAAGATGCCGACGCTGGCGGCGATGGCCTACAAGTACTCGATCGGCCAGCCGTTCGTGTACCCGAAGAACGACCTCGACTACACCTCGAACTTCCTGCGGATGTGCTATGCCGTCCCGTGCGAGGAGTACCAGATCAACCCGATCTTCGCCAAGGCGCTGGACAAGATCTTCATCCTGCACGCCGACCACGAGCAGAACGCCTCGACCTCGACGGTGCGGCTCGCCGGCTCCTCCGGCGCGAACCCGTTCGCCTGCATCGCGGCCGGCGTCGCCTGCCTGTGGGGCCCGGCGCATGGCGGCGCCAACGAGGCGGCGCTGAAGATGCTGATGGAGATCGGCACGCCGGACCGCGTCGACCAGTACGTCGCCAAGGCCAAGGACAAGAACGATCCCTTCCGCCTGATGGGCTTCGGCCACCGGGTCTACAAGAACTACGATCCGCGCGCGCGGATCATGCAGAAGACCACCCACGAGGTGCTGAAGGAGCTCGGCAAGCACGACGACCCGCTGCTCGAGGTCGCGATGAAGCTCGAGGAGATCGCGCTCAAGGACGAGTACTTCATCGAGAAGAAGCTCTACCCGAACATCGATTTCTACTCGGGCATCACCCTCAAGGCGATGGGCTTCCCGACCGACATGTTCACGGTGCTGTTCGCGGTGGCACGCACCGTCGGCTGGATCGCGCAGTGGGCCGAGATGATCGAGGACCCCTCGCAGAAGATCGGTCGCCCGCGCCAGCTCTACGTCGGCCCGACCAAGCGCGACTACGTCGGCATCAACGACCGCGGCTGAGGCGCCTTTTGAGTGCCGTCGGCCGATGATGGATCTGCCGGCGGCGCGATGGGCCTCTCGGTCGCCAAAAACCCGCGCCCGTCATTCCGGGGCTGCGAGGCAGAGCCCGGGATCCTGAACCGCAGGCCGCCCTTCGGCAGGCATCGCCGGCGGCTCTGGATTCCGGCCTCGCCTGCGGCGCCCCGGAATGACGGCAGCCCGACGATCCGAAGCCTCAGGTTCTGATCGCAGCCAGCACCACCCGCGCCGCGCTGCGGCTCGGGGCCTCGTCGCCCGGCAGCCGCATCAGGCCGTCGATGCGCTGCAGGGCCGCGAGCTGGCGGTCCCGCGCGGCGCCGCCGGTGACCAGGGGGGCGAGCGCCGTGGCGAGGCGGTCCTCGGTGCACTCGGCCTGCACGAATTCCGGCATCGCGTTCTCGCCGAGGATCAGGTTCGGCAGCACGATCGTCGGCACCTGGATCAGGCGCCGGGCCACCGCCTCCTCGACACGCGAGACCTTGTAGGCCACCACCATCGGCACGCCGGCGAGCGCCAGCTCCAGCGTCACGGTGCCGGAGGCGGCGAGCGCGGCCCGCGCCTGGCGGAAGGCGGCGTACTTCTCGGCCTCGCCCGCGACGATGCGCACGGGGGCGCTCCAGGCCTTGGCCATGCGCTCGATCAAGGCGCGATGACGGGTGACCGCCGGCAGCACCGCCTCGATCGGCCCGACGTCCCGCGCCATGCGCGCCAAGGTGCGGCCGAAGACCGGCATCAGCCGCTCGATCTCGGATCGGCGCGAGCCCGGCAGCACCACCACGCGCCACGGCACGGCCTCCCGCGACGCCGCGTCGGCGGCGTCCGGCCGCAGCTCGGAGAACCGCTCGATCAGCGGATGCCCGACATAGGTGCAGGGCGGCCCGTTGAGCCGCAGGTGCGCCTCCGGCTCGAACGGCAGCAGGGCGAGCACGTGGTCGACGAAGCCCCGCATCGAGGCCGCCCGCCACGGCCGCCACGCCCACACGCTCGGCGAGACGTAGTCGACGATCGGGATCTCGGGCGCACGCTTGCGCACCCGCGAGGCGACCGCGTGGGTGAAGCCGGGGCTGTCGATGATCACGAGCACGTCCGGGCGGTTGGCGACCACGTCGTCCACCGTCTGGCGGATGCGGCGCAGGAGCGTGCGCAGCCGCGCCAGCACCGGCAGGTAGCCCATCACCGCCACGTCATCGAGGGGGAAGAGCGAGGTCAGGCCGCGCGCCGTCATCGCCTCCCCACCGACGCCGCCGAAGGTCACCGGGCGGCCCGCGGCCTCGTGCAGCGACGCCATCAGCTTGGCGCCGAGCTGGTCGCCGGAATCCTCGCCCGCGACGAGCCAGATCTTCATGCGCCGACCCCCATGCCGATCAGGAAGAGGCCGAGCCGGTCGGCCTCGGCGATCGTCTCCGCCCGGTCGATCAGCAGCGTGCGCCCGGCCTCGACCGCGAGCCCGACGCAGCCGGCGGCCGACGCGTTGCGGACCGTCCGCGGGCCGATCGCCGGCAGGTCGATGCGGAGATCCTGGTCGTCCTTGGCGCACTTCACCAGCACGGTCGCGGGCAGCGCCCGCTCGCGGCCCCAGAGCCTGAGGTCCCACGGCTTGCGCCCGACGGTGCGGGCGCGGGCGAGCATGCGGTCGGTGCCCTCGGGGCCCTCGACGGCGAGCACGCGGTCGGCCGCGACCACCACCGCCTGGCCGACATCGAAGGCCGAGAGGGCGGCCAGCAGCGCGCGGCCGGTGGCGATCGAGGC
>NZ_VRVH01000339.1:0-4622 GCF_008040095.1 Methylobacterium sp. WL6
CCCCGACAGGGCTCGCGAGGTCGATCCGGCCGCGGCGCTGGAAGGCACGGCCCGCGGCCGGATCGACCTCGCGAGCCCTGTCGGGGACCTCGCCGCGACGCTGGGGCGGCTGCATGCGGCCAAGGGCGTGCGGATCCAGGCAAACCTCGCCGAGGGGTTGGCCGTGGGATGCGAGGCGCAGGACCTCGACGAGATGCTCGGGAACCTGATGGACAACGCCTGCCAGTGGTGCCGCGGCGAGGTCCGCGTCTCGGCGGCCCCGGCCGAGGGGGCGGTGGCAATTCGCGTCGAGGACGACGGGCCGGGCCTCGATCCGGCCGAGGCGGCCTCCGTCCTGCGCCGCGGGCAGCGGCTCGACGAGAGCGTGCCGGGCAACGGCTTCGGCCTGTCGATCACCCTGGAGCTGGCCGAGCTCTACGGCGGCGGCCTGACGCTCGACCGGTCCGGCCTCGGCGGCCTGCGCGCGACCCTCGTTCTGCCGGGCTAGAGCCGAACGCGGAAAGCCCTCGACGGCACGAAGCCGGAGGGCTGATTCGGTCTGGATGGGGAGGGAGGAAACGTGGCGCGGGCGACGGGACTCGAACCCGCGACCTCCGGCGTGACAGGCCGGCACTCTAACCAACTGAGCTACGCCCGCACGGCGCATCCGCTCGAAGGCCCGGTGGGCCTCGGCGACGAGCGGGGGTTTATGTGGGGGGGCAGGGAGTGTCAAGCGCGAGCTTGCCACGCGGAGCGCGATTGTCCGCATGGCCCGATCCCGGTGCCGCCGGGCCGGCTCGGACCTTGCCGGGCCTGCGCCGATCTGCCGTGTTGGCGAAGGCCTGACACAGCGCCACCTGTCTGTCTCAAGCCGCGATTGTGCGACGCGCAAACGGCTTGTTTCACCGGGTCGGCTCGACTAAGCCTCGGCCCGCGCGCACTCTGGCATTGGAGCAATTCCATATCGCCGTTCGGTGAAATTCAGGGCGGCGCAGTCCAGCGCGTGAGAGGTGTCGCATGACCGGTCTCCTGGCGGATTACCTGCCGCTCATCGTGTTCCTCGGCGTATCGCTGTTCATCGCGGCGGCTCTCCTGGTGGCCCCGTTCCTGGTGGCCTATTCGAGCCCGGATCCGGAAAAGCTCTCGGCCTACGAGTGCGGCTTCAACGCCTTCGACGACGCCCGCATGAAGTTCGACGTGCGGTTCTACCTCGTCGCCATCCTGTTCATCATCTTCGACCTCGAAGTCGCCTTCCTGTTCCCCTGGGCCATCACGTTCGGGGATCTCGGCTGGTTCGGCATGTGGTCGATGATGGCCTTCCTCGGGGTCCTCACCGTGGGCTTCGTCTACGAGTGGCGCAAGGGCGCCCTCGAATGGGATTAGCCCGCGTCGTCGCCCCGCCCGTCCGCTCCTGAGGCATCCATGGCCTTCACTCCCGAACTGTCCCGCGCCCCGGCGATCGCGCCGCAGGCCAAGGGGCTCGTCGACCCGAACACCGGACGTCCGATCGGCGCGGACGACCCGACCTTTCTGACGATCAGCGCCGAGCTCGCCGACCGCGGGTTCCTGATCACCTCCACCGACGACCTGATCAACTGGGCCCGCACCGGCTCGCTGATGTGGATGACGTTCGGGCTGGCCTGCTGCGCCGTCGAGATGATGCAGATGTCGATGCCGCGCTACGATTGCGAGCGCTTCGGCTTCGCCCCGCGCGGTTCGCCCCGCCAGTCCGACGTGATGATCGTCGCCGGCACGCTGACCAACAAGATGGCCCCGGCGCTGCGCAAGGTCTACGACCAGATGCCGGAGCCGCGCTACGTGATCTCGATGGGGTCCTGCGCCAACGGCGGCGGCTACTACCACTATTCGTATTCGGTGGTGCGCGGCTGCGACCGGGTCGTGCCGGTCGACATCTACGTTCCGGGCTGCCCGCCGACGGCGGAAGCGCTGCTCTACGGCGTGCTGCTCCTGCAGAAGAAGATCCGCCGCACCGGCACGATCGAGCGCTGAGGTGACGCGATGACCAACGGCATCTCGATCCTCGCCCACACCCAGCCGGTCTCCGGCGATGCGGCGCTGCAGGCGCTGTCGGACCACGTCGCCGGGGCGCTCGGCCCGGCGGTGGTCGAGCGCACCATCGCGCTCGGCGAGCTGACGCTGATCGTCCAGGCCTCGGACATCGTCTTCGCGCTGACGTTCCTGCGCGACGATCCGGCCTGCGCCTTCCGGAACTTCATCGACATCTGCGGCGCCGACTATCCGAGCCGCGCCGAGCGCTTCGACGTGGTCTACCACCTGCTCAGCCTGCGCCACAATTGCCGCATCCGGGTCAAGGTGCGCACCGACGAGGTCACGCCGGTCCCTTCCGTGATCGAGGTGTTCCCGGCGGCCAACTGGTACGAGCGCGAGACCTACGACCTCTACGGCATCCTGTTCTCGGGCCACCCGGACCTGCGCCGGCTGCTCACCGATTACGGCTTCGAGGGCCACCCCCTGCGCAAGGACTTCCCGCTCACCGGCTTCGTCGAGGTCCGCTACGACCAGGACGAGGCGCGGGTGGTCTACGAGCCGGTGAAGCTGACCCAGGAATTCCGGAACTTCGACTTCCTGTCGCCGTGGGAGGGTACCGAATACGTGCTTCCCGGCGACGAGAAGAAGACGGCTTGAGGCGGAGGGCTCACCATGACCGAGCATAACATCCGCAACTTCGCGATCAATTTCGGGCCGCAGCATCCGGCGGCGCACGGCGTGCTGCGCCTCGTGCTGGAGCTCGACGGCGAGGTGGTCGAGCGCGTCGATCCGCATATCGGCCTGCTCCATCGCGGCACCGAGAAGCTGATCGAGTACAAGACCTACCTCCAGGTCACGCCGTATTTCGACCGGCTCGACTACGTCTCGCCGATGAACCAGGAGCACGCCTTCTGCCTGGCGATCGAGAAGCTCGCCGGCATCGAGGTTCCGCGGCGGGCCCAGCTCATCCGCACCCTGTTCTGCGAGATCGGCCGGCTGCTCTCCCACCTCCTGAACGTCACGACGCAGGCGATGGATGTCGGCGCGCTGACGCCCCCGCTCTGGGGCTTCGAGGAGCGCGAGAAGCTGATGATCTTCTACGAGCGGGCCTCGGGCGCCCGGCTCCACGCCAACTACTTCCGTCCCGGCGGCGTGCACCAGGACCTGCCGCCCGCGCTGATCGACGACATCGAGGCGTTCTGCGACCCGTTCCTGCAGGTGGTGCAGGACCTCGACGACCTCGTCATGTCCAACCGCATCTTCAAGCAGCGCAACGTCGACATCGGCATCGTCTCGGTGGACGAGGCGATGGCCTGGGGCTTCTCAGGCCCGATGGTGCGCGGCTCCGGCATCCCGTGGGACCTGCGCAAGTCGCAGCCCTACGAGTGCTACGAGGAGATGGAGTTCGACATCCCCGTGGGGAAGAACGGCGACACCTACGATCGCCAGGTGATCCGCATGGAGGAGATGCGGGAATCCGTGAAGATCATGCGGCAATGCTGCGTCAAGCTGCGCGAGCCGGCGGGGCAGGGGCCGATCGCCTCGATCGACGGCAAGTTCGCGCCGCCGCCGCGCCGGGAGATGAAGCGCTCGATGGAAGCGCTCATCCACCACTTCAAGCTCTACACGGAAGGGTTCCACGTGCCCGCCGGCGAGGTCTACGCCGCGGTCGAGGCGCCCAAGGGCGAGTTCGGCGTCTACCTCGTCTCCGACGGCACCAACAAGCCGTATCGCTGCAAGATTCGCGCTCCGGGCTTCGCCCACCTCCAGGCGATGGACTGGATGTGCCGCGGGCACCTGCTCGCCGACGTGTCCTGCGTGCTCGGCACGCTCGACATCGTCTTCGGCGAGGTGGACCGGTGAGCTGGAAGGGCCAGAACTGATATGTCGAACCGCAGGCTCGCCCCCGCCGCCGAGCAGCCCGAGAGCTTCGCGTTCACGCCGGAGAACGCGGACTGGGCCAAGGGCCAGATCGAGAAGTACCCGGAGGGCCGCCAGGCCTCCGCCGTGATCCCGCTGCTGTGGAAGGCGCAGGAGCAGAACGGCGGCTGGCTGCCGCGGCGCGCGATCGAGGCGGTGGCCGACGAGCTCGGCATGCCGCACATCCGCGTGCTCGAGGTCGCGACCTTCTACACGATGTTCGCGCTGGAGCCGGTGGGCCGGTTCTGGATCCAGCTCTGCGGCACGGTGCCGTGCGATTCCTGCGGCGCGCGCGAGCTGAAGGACATGCTGCACGCCCGCCTCGGCGCGCCGGGGCACGTGTCCGCCGACGGCAACTTCTCCTGGCTGGAGGTCGAGTGCCTCGGTGCCTGCTGCAACGCGCCGATGGTGCAGATCAACCAGGACTACTACGAGGACCTGACGCCCGAGAGCCTCGGCCGGCTGATGGACGACCTCGCCGCCGGCCGTCCGGTCAAGGTCGGCTCGCAGACCGGCCGCGTCTCGTCGGAGCCGCAGGGCGGCGCCGCGACGCTGACCGACGCGACGCTGTTCGACGGGTCGCGCGTCGGCGCCTGGCGCCAGCGCTTCGAGGACAAGAGCAAGGCCGAGGGCGAGGAGGCCCGGGGCAAGGACGAAGCCGCCTCGACCGAGGCGCGCGCGGCGAGCGAGCCGAAGATCGCCAAGCCCGATGC
>NZ_VRVH01000033.1:0-29291 GCF_008040095.1 Methylobacterium sp. WL6
CCCGCGACACATCGCGGACCAAGCTGCCGACCACTTCGCCGTCGAGGATGAGATCGAAGCTACCAGGGGCGAGGCGTTTAAGGGTGTAGGGCATTGGCAAATCCTGGATCAAAGGCGCAGCATGAACCCCAGCTGCCTTGCCGGCCGCGGGTGTTGCCTGGAGTGGAAAGGCTTCAGCGCTGCACCGCCTCGATATCGTCCTCATAGATCGAGTCCGGTTGGCAGGCGTGCCACTGCTTCTTCTCGTCGGTTTGGCCTTTGCGACCCCAGCAGTAGCCGGCTTGCGCCAGGCGGCCGCTCAGACGGTCGCGGAGACGGCATTGCTCTCGGGCGCCGTCAGCATCTCCTGAGCCCTCACACGCCTGCGAGGCCTTACTTTCAGCCGTCAGCAACTCCGGGACGGTCGGCATCTGCTGCTGTGCGCTGGCACCTCCGGCCGTGGCGACGAGAGCGAGGGCGGTAAGGGCTATGCGCATCCCGGCAGGATAGCAGCCGCAGGGTAGGTGTCGCGCTGAACGCCTTCATGAGCGGTCGCCCCTGGATGGAAGTCCTGAGCGGAGCGATCGCCGTGCTGGTGCCGGTGGCGGTCCTGCGGGGCCTCGCAGCCTCGCGCGATCCTCCACCGGACGGATGACGTGTCCGGGCCTGCGCCCTAGGTACCCGCCCTCACAGAGACCGCTTAGCCCCGCCGGCATCCGCTGCGCGGGGCTTTTTCGTCATCCATTAACCAGCTCACGCTACGACCCGGCCATCGAAGGGGTTCCTCTGGCCCTGACATCACCTCAGCCCGCCCGGTTGCCGACGTGGTGGGCTTTTTCGTGCCTGCCGCCTACCGCACAGCCTGCTAGGCCGGCACGCCAACGGGATGCCCCAGACGGTCCCGCCGAAAGGTCTGGTTGCCGTACCGGATCTAGGTGTCGCCGATCGCCTCGACACAGCGGGCCTTGATCAAAGGGCAGCCCTAGTAGTCGACGCGGACCACGCCGAGGGGCGGGTAAAGGCCGAACAGGCTGGTGGCCATCCAGCCGAGGGCGATGGCGTCCTCGCCGAACCAATCGAGGAAGTCGATCGCCGCCTCGCGTACCAGCGGGTTCGATGGCTGGCGCTTCGATGGCGCGATGCCGCCGGCCAAGGTGGCGTAATAGACGTCGTATCGGACCCTAGCAGCCACTTCGAAGACTCGAGCTTCGCGGGATATGAACTGTGTGTCGATCGCCTGAGTTGTCCCGCGGCAGAGGATCACTCAAGCGGCACGAACTTGTGCACCATTCTTAAACACTGAGATCAAGCGTTCCGGGTGACCGATCAGGTATCCCTGAACGGCATCGCAATCGAGCGCTCTCAGAAGGGCGAGCTGGTTCGCATCCTCAACACCTTCAGCGATCGTCAGAATGTTCATATCACGCCCCATCTGCGTGATCGCTTTGACGACCGCCATCGAATGCTTGTCTTCCAAAGCTGCTGCAACGAAGCTGCGGTCGATCTTGATCCTGTCCAGCGGCAGGTCCCGCAGATGAGCAAGAGACGAGTACCCCGTCCCGAAGTCGTCCATCGCGATCTTGATGCCGAGTTCGCGCAGCGCCAACAAGGTGTGCGCAATTTGAGGCCCGTCCTCGACCAGTGCCGTCTCCGTCAGCTCGATCTCCAGTCTGCTCGCCGGCAGCCCACTTTTCGCCAGGGCGGAAGTGATATGAGCGAGCAGCATCGGCGAACGGAACTGCACGGCCGAGATGTTGACCGCGACATGCTGATCAGTTGGCCAAGCCACAGCCTGCCGGCAGGCCTCTTCCAACACCCAGCGCCCGATCGGCAGGATCAACCCCGTCTCTTCCGCCAACGGGATGAAGGTCGCCGGGGAGACGAGCCCCCGCGTCGGATGCGGCCAGCGAATAAGCGCTTCGAAGCCCAGGATGGTGTCGTCGGCGAGCGCCATGATGGGCTGGTACGCGAGATGGAACTGACCCTCGGACAGGGCGAACCGGATGTCGCTTTCGAGGAGATGCCGGTCGGCGACGGCCTCGATCATCCCAGGGGTGTAGCGTGTCGCACGACCTCGACCTTGGCGTTTGGCCTCGTACAGCGCGATGTCCGTACGCTGCATCAGATCTGTTGGGCTCGCCCGGTCCTCGGTGCTGCACACGCCGATGCTGCAGCCGATCACGATGGTCAGATCGTCGAACGCGTACGGCTTCTCGATCGCGATGACGATGCGCTCGGCCAAGCTCATAGCTACCTCGGCGTCCATACGAGCGATCAACGCCATTTCGTCACCGCCCAGGCGAGCGACGAAAGCGGTCTCCCCCGCCAGCTCGGACAGCCGTGATGCCACGCTGACAAGAAGGCGATCGCCGATCCCGTGACCGAAGGTGTCGTTGACGGCCTTGAACCGGTCGAGGTCGATCAGCAACAGCGTGGAGGGTTGCTCCTCGTCATGCGCTTGCGCCAGGCGTTCGAGCAGCGACCGACGGTTGGCCAAGCCTGTTAGCGGATCGTGATAGGCAAGCAGGGAGATCTCGCGCTGCGCCTGTTTTGCTTGTGTGATGTCGTCGAAGGTGAGCACCGCACCATCCTCGATGGGCTGGCAAGCGATGGACAGGATTCGGCCATCCTCGAAGCTGTGCTCGACGCGAGTCTCGTCGTCCCTGGCCATCCAGGCTCGGTGGTTTGCCAGCACCCTGGCGACGCGGTCTGCCTCCCAACCATTCGCCCGACCCACACCCTCGAGGAAGGCTGCCAAGCTCATTCCTCTGGCCATGTCGCTTGGCGCGAGCTTGAGCATCGCGCAGAGGCGCTCATTGTAGAGTTCCACGATCTCGGAAGCAGATACCTTAAGGATCCCGTTCGACATCTTTTGCAGTGCCGTTGCGAGAACACGGGCGTGTACAGTTTCTTGGGTGTCAAAGCGCTTAGCTGCAGTTAGAGCGAGAAGCGTCCCGAACAGAAGGATAGCGGCGCCTGTCGCGGCAAGAACACTGAGTGCGACCTGTACGCCGGGAAGGAGCTGATCGACGCGCTCCCCGGTCAAAACCGTGCCCGCGATCGAGACGAAATGCGTCCCACAAACCGCGGCGACGATCAGCGACGTGGTCACCAGCCGTGATCCAGTTCGCCCCGGACGCACGAGCGCGAGCGCCATGCAGGCAGCGCCGATCAAGCAGGCGAGGACGTTGAAGCCAAGCGACTGAACCTGGCCGCAGTTTTCCAACGCGGCCATCCCGCTGATGTGCATAACGCCAATACCCAGGCCTGACGCAGCTCCGGCAACAAGGCGCATCCATCCCCGTGGGCATATGATCGAAAGGGCGAATGGTAGGCCTACCGCGACGATTGCTGCAGCGGCAGAGAAGATCGTCGTGTTAAAGTTGTAACTTAAGACGAGATCGGTCCGGTACCCTAGCATCGCCACAAAATGAGTCGTCCAGACACTAGTGCCCGCAACGACGGTCGTTCCAAGCAACCACCATCGCCGGGTGGTTGCGCTACCAACCTCTGCATAGTGTATGAGAGATACCAACAGCCACGCACTGAAGGTGCAAATAGTCGCTGCGGCGACAATAAAGCTGAGGGATTGGCTATCAACTAAGGATATGAGCAGAGATTGCATGCAACAATATTGCGTGCAAAGGGTTTCCTGCGTATTGAAACTTATAGTAAATAAAATCTTTTCGCGTAGCTCTGCGATCACAAAAGCGTCTAAACCCCGCCTCGCCTTGTTCCTACTGTTCGGTCCAGCATTCGTAGCCGGGTGATTAACCGCCCCGAAGGTCCCGATCCGCCCCTCCCCTCCGGCTCGGTCACACCCCGAGCTGGGCGGGTGGCGACGTCCTGCCCTGCCGGTGAAACGAACCAACGTTTCGCCAACGATACGTTGGAACCGGGGGCGAACGTTCTACATCTGTCCTCTCCGATTTCGTCTGCTTTCCCTACTATTTGAAGGAAGTCGTTGCGCTCATAACGGTCTGGTTGCAGGTTCGAGTCCTGCCGGGCCCACCACGACTTTTGCAGTCAATTGAGATAGCTGAGCTTTTTCGTCCTCATCCCGCACCAGGGTAGCCGGTGAGGGATTTCCGCGTGCATCTCGCGCCAATTTCGCTCGGTTCACGGTACGCGTGTAGACGGCACTTTCCCGGCTACCATCAGCCCAGCCGAACAGGGCATTGAGCTGCGCTTCGGTAGCCCCGTCTTCTGCCGCGCGTCGCGCGCCGGCCTTGCGAAGGCCGTGTGCGGATCCTGGAACGCCAGCGGCGCGGCAGGCCTTCTTGAACCAATTTCCGAAGGCCTCTTTAACGAACGGCGTCCCCCTCGAGGTCGCCAGAAACGTAAGCTCTCCCGTCGGTGATTCAGCGATCGTGTGTGCGAGCGGCGGCAGGATCGGCGCCACGACGACGATTCCCGTCTTCTCTGTTCGGATCGTGAATTCGCTACGCCGGACGTGCGGCCGGCCGAGGCGCACAACGTCGCCGCGCCGCAGGCCGGTATAGAGCAAGAGGTCGAGCGCCAACCGCTCCCTGGTGCCGACAGGCCAGCGCATTTCGAATTGCGTCACCTCATCGTCTGTCCAGGCGTGGAAGCCCGACGCGTCGGATCCAAGGCTGAGAAGCTTGATGCCCTGTGTCGGGTCGGCTTTGGCGTAGCCCGCGCCTACAGCCCAAGCGAACAGAGCACGCATCGATTTCAGGAAGTTGTTCGCGGCGAACGGGCGATCGCGTCGACGGTCTCGGCCTGCGAGGATGGCACGCCGATCGATCGCTTTGACCGGTTCGGTGCCGGCCGTCTTCTCAACCTGGCGAAAGAATGAGTGCCGCTGTTTCCGCGTGGCGGGCTTGAGGTCAGACCATTCGCCCGTGGTTAGGTATTGCGCGATGAGCCACGCCAGAGTGCCGGCGGCTGGTCCCTTGGTTTGCGCAATGGGACGCCCCTCGATGGCGAGGCGGTAATCGCTCCAGAATTCCGGGCTGTCGTAGGGATGGCGCATCCGCACGCGCGGCCCCTGCCCTACCCGGACGTACCAGAGCGGTTTTCCGTGACGGGAGATTTCTCGAACGAGATGCGGCGGTCGTGGCTTCGGCATGTCAGCGTTCATAGGACCACCACGCGGTCTGAGTCGGCAACCTCGTCGCTGCAATGAGCTTCCGGCCCCTGTCCAATGCTCGGCGACGTCTCAACGCTCACGCCGTCGGATCGAACGACAACGCGGACCACAGGCAGGCCTGACGCTTGGACAGCACGGATCACGCGCGCGATGTCAGCTTGCGTGACTGCGGCAGCGCGACGAGGCATGCAACCAACCCTAGGTAAAGATGAGTCTGGTGGGTCAACAGATTTGGGGATCAGATCAACCCAACTGTCATTCGCTGAAGATCTTGAAAGAATTTGTAGACCGCGTTGGATGATTGACCGTCTGTGGATGAATTGCTTTGATCTGATCCAGCGATACAATCGCGCTATCAGCAAAATCGACCACGTTGAATTCACAGATAAATATTGTCTTGCAGGTCTCTGTTGACTTGAATTAGATTGACAATGATCAAAAGCTATATCCAACTCAGGGTAAGGGTGGGGGGGTGTGAATGAGGTTTTCTGAGTTCTTCGGCCTTGGAAAAAAACAGGCTGAGCTGGATTTCGTCGATATAGATATCGATTTAGATACCAGGCTTTTCATAGATCCATATGCAATAAAAATTCGCAATGACAATCTGTCTCAGGAGTTTGCGCATCATATTGTAAGTTTTTTTGAAGACGTTCTTCGCAGTTTGCGAGATGGTGACGAAGAACGGGCTGAGTATCTGACGAGCAACCTTAGAGAGCCGCAGGAGACATTTTTAGGAATGTCCCGCGCGCAACCTCAGGGGCGAGGAGTGGGGCCTTTCAATGCAGAGCAGCTCTTGTACGCGCTTCGCAACAGTCGCGCGATTAAGTCTGGATTGTTGAGTGACTTGGCAGACGCCGAGCTATTTATTGAAGGAATTGGCCCTGATAAGATATCCGACCTTACAACTAATATAATACGAGCGCCGCTGATTATTTATACTCAACAGCAATGTGAGCTTCTAGGGGTGCCATACGCAAACAACGTAGCGGTTGCTCCCGTTTGGGATCCTGACGCTAGAACTTGGGTGTCTGGATATCAAAATCTTCCAATCGTGAATGGCACTCCGGTGATTTTAGTGCCGAAAGTTGTAGTTCGTCGAAAGTTGTCGCTAAATAGTCAGGAGTATTACAACTTCCACGTTGTGAATTTCCTGCAGGCCGAGCACCTTGCCCGGGGGTCTGGCTTAGTAAAGCTGCTCAAAGACGGGACGCCAAAAGTTTCCAAGAAGGATGTGATTAGAGATACGCCATTTTCAAAGGAATTCTTGGCCGATATGACGCAAAAAAACCCTCACATACTTGAATTCTATAAAGGCTTGAAGGGAGCTCAGGGGGCAATTTCGTCTCAAGGGTTAGATCCGGATTTCAATCCCCGCCATCTAGCGTCTGAGCTTATTGAAAGACTGCGAGGCATACCTACTGGCGATAAGCACGCAACCGAATATCAGCATGCTATTGCAGGTATCGTCACGTTTTTGTTTTATCCGGATCTGATTTCTCCGATCCTCGAGCAACCGATGAGCGAGGGGCGCAAACGCATTGATATTGTCTATACGAATTGGGCAACGGAAGGATTTTTCGGCACGCTCAAGAAATCTCCTCAAACACGCGCACGTTATATAATTGTCGAATGCAAAAACTACGGTAAAGATATAAAGAACCCCGAGTTTGACCAGCTTATCGGCCGATTTGGTCCGGCACGGGGTCGATTTGGCATCATCGCTTGTAGAACTAACGACAATAATGCAGCGGTAGAGAAGCGCTCGAGAGATGCAGTTAGGGAGGAGCAAGGTTTGATTATGGTTTTGGAGGACCACGATTTTATTTTCATGCTCGACTGCATCGTAAGGAGCAACAATAATGAAATGTACAGATATCTTGAGGCAAAGTATCGAGCAATTGTTTTTTGATGATCTAGATATTATTTTGCGCCACAACGTGATAGCGTTGGTTTACATCCTCAACGACGGCCCGCAGATTCAGCACCACGTAAGACCGCGGAAGCTGCGGACGCGGCGTCTGCCAATCCATCATCCATTCCCGCTCATCGTCCAGGGCGTAGAGGGCGATGCGGTCGGGCAGGCTGTTGAGGTCGCCATCCCAGCCGACGTGAGCCTTGGCGCACGCCAGAAGGGATTCGGAAAGGATCGCACCGCGGCCGGATAGCTGCATTCCGAGGGACGCCATTTCCCGGATGATCGCGAGATGCAGGCAATCCCAGAAACCGAACCGGCGGTGCTTACCCTCGCCGGAGGTCTGCCGGTTCCAAATTCGGCGGCTGGTCCAATTTGAAATGGTGCCGAGCTCGACGCCGGAAATCTCGCTCAGGCGCGCTAAGCGGAATTTGCCAGGTTGCATTGGTCCAGGTGGTGCTGGATCGGGCCGGCGGAATTTCTGCGGGATCACCGAGGCGGCACCCTGCGCGGTATGCATCATGTGCGCGTTCATGGCGATGTCCTAGTCGTTACGGGCTTGTGCTGAGAGCCGCGCCGCCACAGCATCGTGCGGTTGCGCCGAATCATAGGAGTTGCGGAAATGAAGCCGCCGAAACAGGTTCCGATCAGCGACCCAAGAAAGGTGGCCGAAACCTTCGCCAACGTTGCAGTTAGTGTCTACCTAACGGGCGGCAACGTGCACGTGACGCTAGCAGTCGAGAGGCCCATGTCCGGCCCAGGTGAGTTCCGGACTGAGAAGGAGATTATCGCTCGACTGGTGATGCCGGAAGCTGCGGCAAAACTGATGGCGGAAGGTATCACGCAGAGCCTTTCCCCAGCGGGCCGCGCTCCATTTGGTGTCAAACATAGCTGATCCTCTTAGCCGGCCGCCCGTCGCATGTATTCTGTCCGCTCGATAAAGGTCCGGTCTCGCTCGTCGTTGTTCTTCGCCAGCGCCTTGGTGAGGGCCACCGAGACCTCCTCCCGAGTGAGGGTCGAGCCCCGCAGGTCGATGTTGTAGCTCCGGGCGTCGGTGCGACTCTGAGAGTTCGAATTCGCCGGACCGGCCATCGCGACCGGGATCCGCTTCCCGTCCGGCAATGGCACATAGGCCTCGTTCATCCGGCCCTCTCCGAAGATCGCCATCTGCGGCGAGTTCGCGACACCGCCATTCGAGTAGGTGTGCAGCGGGATCTGGCCGTTGGGACCCATGATACCGCCGTTGGCGAAGCCGAAGATCTTGCCGATCGTGCCCAGGAAGCCACCGGTCTCGAGCGTCGGCCCCTGAGCACCGGGCGCCGGAGCATTGGCAGAGGCGCCACCACCGCCGCCGAACAGGCTGCTTAGGAACCCGCTGCCGCCGAGGATGCCGGATCCGGACGTGCCGGCCTTTCCGAAAATGGCATCCGTCAGGGACGTCGACGCTAGGTCGAGAATGCGGCTCTGAATTTTGCCGATGGCGTTCGCGAAGGTGGTGGCCGCCGTGGTTCCCCTCGAGATATCGTTGAATACCCCGCCGAAAACCTCCTTGCCGGTGCTCCGAACGCCGTCCATCGTCTTCATGGATTCCCGAAGCGACTCCTGTTTCTCGGCCGCATCCGCCGCCTTTTGCGCATAGCCCTGAATTTCGGACGTAAGCGCCGGCGTGATGTCCCGCTCAGCCCGTTTTGCAGCCGTCAGTAATTCGGTTTCGGTCCGGTATTTCGCAACCGCCGCGGCGCCCATGCCGTAGGTCGCGGCGTCTTCCTGCTGCCGCCGGACGCGATCGTCGATCGATTTCAGGGCCCGGTCATATTCATCCTTCTCTTCCCCCTTCGAGCCGCCGCCGGATTTCTCGGATGCGTTGGCCAGGGAGAGCCGTCCGGCCATGTTGATTTGCGACCGGGCGTCCGATCCAGGAATTGCCTTGCCGATAAGATCGAACGCTTTTTGGCGCTGCGCGACCAGGGCTTTTTCCGCGTCGGTCTTCGCGTTCACCGCGTCGAGCTGCAGTTGATTCCCGCGCCGGGTCATTTCCTCCGACGAGACCAGCTTGCCGTTGGCGTCGACCATCGTCTCGATCGCGCGCGTTACGCCGAGGTAGGCGGTCTCCGTCTGTCCGAAGTCGGCGAGCTTGCTCCGGGCCAGCGGATCCGCGATGGCCTCGGATAGCTGGCTCTGCTGAGTCCGTAGTTCGGAGAGCCGGGCATAATTCGGATCGGATGTGCGGGCGATGTTGCCGGCCACCTTGGATGCGCGGTCAGCCCGCTCCTCCGCCGCTCGCGCCGCCGCCTCGCGCTGCTGCGTGTCGAGGATCAGGGCGGCGGTGTCCCGCTGCGTCACACGTGAATCACCTAGCCCGAGCGGCTGCATCCCGACCGCACCGCGGATATTGTTGGCCTTGTCGATCTCGGAATTGAGCCGGATCACTGCCTCCTGCGCACCCTCCGGCGCGATCCCGAGCTTGATGCCAGCGATGCGCTTGGCGGCCTCCCAGTATCCGTTGGCCGCGGCCGTCGCGGTATTCCAGGCCGCGGCCCATCCGGTGGTGCTGGTGGCGTTCGCGTCAATCGTGGTCTTCAGATACTCCGCCGCGGTGGCCTGTGCGCCGGATTTATCGCCCTGCTCCATCTGCGTGGCGATGAGCTGGCGCGTCTTGTCATCGAGGCCCCCGAGTTTCGCCGCGATGGCGTCGGCGCCGGTGCTCAGGTCAGAGAAGGCGCGGGCCAGCTCCGCGGTGGCCTCCTTCGCATCCTGGCCCGTGACGCGGGCATATTCGGACGTGCTCTGCACCAGTGTACCGTAGACAGACGTGCTGATCTGGCCAGTCTGATTGAAGGCGGCGACCATTTCGCGGGCGGACGACGTAGACGCCTTGCCGGCCGCCGCGTTCGCGAGGGCGATGCCGTTCAACGCCTCTGCGGTGGCGCCGGTGGCGCGGCCAAGGCCCTGCGTCGCGGTCTCTAAGATTTTCTGATCGGAGGCCGCCTGCGTTGCAGCGAGCGCGAAGCCTGCTCCGAGGGCGGCAACCGCCGTTGCAGCGACTGTGAAGGGCGTCACGAGCCCCGCCGCCGTCGCCCCGAGGTCGGACAGGCCCGCCTTCAGGCCGCCCTCTCTGTCGGCCAGGTGCTGCACCACGCCGACGCCCTGTTGCAGCGCGACCGATCCGAGGCCGGCGCCCGCCGTCAGGCTCGATGCGCCCGAGAACGCACTGTATTGAACGAACATCTTGTCCCGGCTGTCCAGGCCGCGCGCCGCCGCCGGGTGGTTGTCGTTGCCGCCCGCTTGGGGAAAATATTTGCGCTGGGCCGCCTCCAAGGTGGCCGCTCGCTCCACGGCACCGATGACGCCCTGGCCCTGCGCACGGTCGAGGGTCTTCTTGACCCTCTCGTACTGGCTTTCCGCCCTAGCAGCGGCGTCGACGGACTCCCGCACCTTCTGATAAGCGGCCGCCGCGGAAAGCTGGCGCTTCGACGCCTGTTCGGTGACGTTCGCCGCCGCCTGCGCGGACTGTCCCATCCGATCCTGAGCGGCAGTGACCGCCGCAGCGTCAGAGCGAACCTTGTCGGCCCCCTCGGATTGATAGCGCACCGTCATGGTGCGGATGGTGTTGATGCTCGTCGGCATGTCGTGATCCGATCAGGCGGTGCCGGCAACTGGCCGGAGGATGAAGCTTAGGGCACGGCACTCCGCGGCAACGGTGCGGCGGAACGACAATAGGAATTTCCCGACCCACGCCTCGGGGATGCCGGCCGCGCGGTATTCGGCCGCCATGCTCTCTGCGGCGCTCAACATGCGCTGCGTGAGGCGGTCGATGTGCTCGACGTCGTCCATCTCCGCCTGGCTGAGCGAGTTCATGTGCAGCCGGAAGGCTTCCATCGCCTCGACAGCCATCGCGTGGCCGGCATTCTTCAGGTCGCGGCGTGTGCGAAGCGGAATCGTCATGCGTCGAACCGCACGTAATCGGCGAGAAGCTGTGCAGCCTCCGGCGAGGCGAGCCGATCGCTGGTGCCCGGCACCCACCAGGAGGTTGAGCCGACTCCCTCGCTGTTCTCCGTCTTCACGGTCGGATCGCGGCCGCGGAGGCTCAGGTAGCTCGATAGAAGCATGATGCAGGCGCGCTCCACCGACTCAGGCAGGGTCGGCGCTGGCGCTCCGGCGTCGTCCTTCGGCAGGACGTACCCGGCGCGGTAGTCCGCGATCAGGCCGCCGCCCCACCACGGCAGAGGCGAGCCGTAGGGGTCGAGCCTCTGCAGACGGCCGGTCCGAGAGTCCTGCGCATATTCGGCCGGCGGGATGAGATCGCCGGAATTGCGGACCGAGAGGATTTCCACCACGGGACCGCGCCCGAGGATCGGGCCGTCGAGACGGGTGTCGTTGCACGTGAAGCTCTCGCGTACCGTCTCGATCGCGAATGGTCGACGGCAATAGTCCACGATGGCGCGCGAGGCCTGTCCGATCAGTACCAGCGCAGCGGCATCGTCTGTGGTGGCGAATCCAAGAATGGCCCGCGCCCGCGCAACGGTTGTCAGGGCCGTTGAGGTTGCGGGAGTAGTGACGATCAGCATGCCGATCACCTCGCCTTCGGAGGCCGGCCCGGGCCGCGGCGTCCAGGGGCAGTCGGGGCCATCGTCTCGGAAGCCGGGGCCATCTTGTTCGCGGGGGCCGGAGCGGGCTTCACGATCACCGCTACCGGCACCGCGCGCTCGACAAGGCCATTCTCGGCAAGGGCGCGGGCGCGTTCGTCATCCACCACGATCATGTCGCCGGGATTGACGATGCGGTCGTGATGCTCGTTCGCAAAGGGGCGTAGGACTCGAACGGTCGGCATGCTTTTTTCCTCGATCGTGGGAGGTCCGGCGGACCGGGCCTCCCGAGTTGTGAAGTGCGCGGGAACGGGCGGATGTCAGAAGCCAGGGATGTGACCGCTGTTGGCGGGATCGCTGAAATCCAGCGTCCCGCCGCCGCCTACTGAGGGGACCGGAAGCTGCCGTAGATGACGCCGGCCGGACGCTTCACCGCGAGGGCGAGACGCTTCTCGGCGCGCACCGTCAGGGTGTTCTTGATGAAGTTGTCCCGGTCCTCGCTCGACACGACCACCTCGGCGTCGAGGCGGTCGAAGATCTGCGCGGAGGTGCCGAGCGAGCCGACCATGAACTTGCCCTGCGGCATGGCCGGGGTGATGGCCGTCGGCAGATCCCAGATGCTCCGACCCTGCAGCGTGCCGAACGGGCCGTTGCCGAGGTACTGGCCGTTCTTGTCCTTTGCGGAGATGATCTGAGCCCAATCGACGGTGTTCAGGATCATGCCCGTTGCCGGGAGCAGCGCGAGTTCGGCCTGAACGATGCCCTGGAGCAGGGTATCAATCTTATCTGCGGCCGAGCCCGCCGTAGCGTCGGTGGTCAGCCCGACCGGCGCCGCGAACGCCGTCGCCTGCGTCGCGAGGCCCTTCAGGTGCTCCCCGGTTCCATCACCGAACAGGAGTTCCTGTTCCTCCACGTAGTCGAGGCCGTAGCGGAGTTCGCCATCGATCATGCTCTCCATGCCGAGCACGTCGTCGAAGGCCTGCCGCGTCACCGGGATCCAGTGCGCGATGGTCTTCACCGCCGCCGTATCGGGCGCGAAGGTGATGTTGCTCTCGGGCTTCTGAGCGCCCTCGGCGACCATTGCGGCGTTGTTCACGAAGCCGGTCTGACGGACGAAGTAGATCAGGTTACCGCTCGTGCGCCCGGGCTGGAGAAGCTGACGGACCGTGAACGGCCGGTGCGGCAGCATGATCGGCTGGCGCTGGATGTCCGGCGCGATCAGCGAGCCGGCGGAGCCCGGCGCCGAGGTGATCATCTTGACCTCGATGCGGTGCGAGCCGCGCGCACCGTTGCCGACGAAGCTCTTGAACTCAGCCGAGCCGGTGACGCGCTCGCCGAGGCCCTTCACCTCTGGCTCGCCGCCGGGCCGGCGGGCGCCCTTCTGTTCGGCCTCCAGCACGCGGGCAGCCAGGTCCTCGATGTCCGTGCGGGCCTTCTCCAGCGCGCTCTTGGTCTCGGCGAGGGCCTCGCCGTGCTTCTTGGTCTCGGCCGCCGCCTTTTCGGCGAACTCGCCGAACTCCCGGTTGCGGGTCTCGAGTTGCTTGGCGAGCGCGGTGAAATCATCGTCCCCGCCGCGACCGCCGGCGTCCTTGGTACGGAAGCCGCCGCGGTAATCGCGATGCGGGATCATGTGTGCGTGAGCGTTCATTGTCTTTTCCTGTTTTCAGATGGAGGGAAGTCGATAGGAGCCGGCCGCCTCGATCAGGCGGGCGACGGCGCTGCTATCCGCCTGTGGCTGGCCCGCCTCCCGGCGGGTCCAGGCCTTGAAGCCGTGAGCGGCGATGTCCGCGGCCTCGGAGCGCGAGAAGCCCTTCTCCCGAAGGGTCGACTCGAACTCGCGATCGGTGATGCCTTCGCCCGCGGCCAGTTTGGCCTTCACCACGTCGATGCGGGCTTCGGAATGGGCGGGGTCGGTGACGATGGATGCCTCGACGAGCTCGATGCCCGTCAGGGTGCGGATGCGCTCCACGTCGTTGAAGCTGTCGGCGGTGACGAAGTAGCCGATGGACAGGCCTGAGATGCAGCCGGCGGTCATGCCGCGCTGTGCGATCCGGGCGTAGGGCGCCACGTCGAGCCACAACGTGCCCTCGCCGAACAGGCCTTTTTCGTCCTCCTCAAGCCGGGTCCAGGCGCCAATCGGCTCGTCCATCCGGTGTTGCCAGCACACCGGCACGGTGCGACCGGCGGCCTTCGTGGCGGCGAGGCTCGCCGCGAATGCGCCGGGGGCGACGACCTCGCGGTAGCTGTCCGGTGTGCCGAACACCGAGACGTGCCCCGAGAACCGGCCCTCGGCGTCGGGGACGGCCTTGATCGACAGGGGGAAGGCGCGGCGTTTCACGTTCACTGGCGAATGTCCTCTTCCGAGGTGGCGGGGTCGCGTTGCGCGGCGCCAACGAGGGTGCCGAGCTTGTCGAGGGGCAGGAGGTTCGATTGCGCAGTGAGCACGTCGCCACCGTCGACCGGAGGCAGGTTTTCCAGCGCCCGGATCTCGTTTCGCGTGCGCCAACCATTCTGAGCGGCCGAAGCGTAGAGCTTCCCACGCGCCTCGCTGTCGGCCTGGAGCAGCCCATCGCGGGCGAACTCGCACCACACCTTGCCGCGGTCGGCCGGCGCCAGGAGCGCCCGCGTGGCGCTCTGCTCGATCCGGCCGAGCAAGGGTCCGAGCCCGGTCGTGAGCCATGCCCGGATCAAGGACTCGATGCCGGAACCCCAGGCTGTTACACCCTCGCCGGTATGGCCGATCAGCACCGATGGGATATTCCCCATCAGACGGCAGATCTCCTGGATATGCAGCCCGCGGGATGCCAGGAGTTCGGCATCCTTCAGCGGCATCGTCACCGACTGCCAGGTGAAATTGCCCTCTAGAATGCCGACGCGGCCGGTATTCTCTGCGCCTTGCATCGGCTCGACGAGCGCCTTGCGGGCCTGCTCACGCTGAGGGGCATCAAGCGGCTTCTGAGAGATGAAAAAGCCGCCGGGCTTGATCCCGTTCGCGAAGGTGCGCGCCGCGGCCTCATCGGTCGCCAGGGCCAGCCCGAAGGCCTGTCGACCATATTGAACTGCGGAAAGACCGAGGTCGCCGCCCAGGCTGAAGGCTTTCAAGTGCCACACGTCCTCAGCCGTGTAGGTCTCTCGGCCTCGGGGATCGGCGTATTCATATATCAGGGCGTATGTGTTCGGATCACGCCGAACGGTCATAAGATCAGGGCGCAGGATCGTCAGTGCCCGCACCTGCCCCGCCGTCTTCGTCTTCAATGCGAAGGCGTTGCCGAACAGCATGGTGCACGCGACCATGCCTTCGAGGAATTCGGCCGGCGTCTGGTCTGCGTTGGGCGACTGTCGCAGCACGACAGCCATCGGATGGTCGGGGATCCTCTGGCGTGATCCATCCGGCGACTCGCGATAGACGTGCACCGGGAGCGTCGAGACGGTGGTTGCGGTTAGGCGGATGCAGGCGAGCGCGGTTGCAATCTGCATCACGCTATCCGGCGTTACCGCCTTGCCGGTCCAGGATTCAAAGCCGCCGAACAAAGACCAGAAATTCTGGCCTCGCTCGTTATAAGCATTCCGCAAGGTTAGTGTGCGGCCGAGGAAAGATAGTAGACTCATCAGCCCCAAACCATATTAGCGAGGAAGTCGTTGACATCTACGCGAGGTGCCGCCTGAAACCGCTTGGCGAGGGCCAGCGCCATGATGGCAGCAATCGCGCCGTCAATCCGCACAGGCCCGCGGCCGTGGGACTTGTCCTTGTCGAGCTTCATGTTGCCGGCGGGATCGGAAACCGTGATCGCGTTGACCACGCTCGCCGTCAGGACCGGATGGCCGCCATGGCGCAGGCGCCCGGTAAGGGCGAGTTCCGCGAACCACTCAATTGCCGGGGACATCGAAGAATATCCCTGCCCGAAAGCCTCAAGCGGGACCGGGAAATCAGCATCAATGTCGGCAAGATCCTGTTTGAAGTCGTCGATCCGCCACCTGTCGTATCCGATGCACTGGATATCGAATTCGCTGGTCAAGGCGGCGATCTGCGCTGCAACGTGACCATATCGAATCGTGGGTCCAGGCACGGGGATCATGAAGCCGTCGCCGATCCACCCCCGGAAGCGTTCCTGCTCCGCTGGCCGCCGGGCGCCAAGCTGATCCTGCGGCGTCCAGAAGAACGGCAAGAGGTCGAAAACCGGGATCTCATCATCCGATGGAAAGGCCAGGACGAAGGCCGTCAGGTCGTGTTTTCCGGACAGGTCGAGCGCCCCAAAGCACGGTCGGCCGGCGAGCGCGGCACGATCGACAGGGAGGTTGCCGCGCCGCCACGTTCCGACCGTCACGACTCGCGCCTCCTCATTCGCGTCGACCCGCTGATTGAGCCGGAGGTTTCGGAACGACGGCTCGAAGGCCGGCATCCGGCGGGCTCGAGAAGCGGCCTCGCGCATCTCGGCGAGCGAGAGGTATTTCCCCAAGGCCGGGTTGCAGGCGAGCCACGTCGCCTCGGCGAAAGGGTCCGCCTCCGGCGGCGCTGCCAGCAATTGGACGAACAGGGACGGGTCATCGCGCCTGAGGCCGTCGTCGATCATCTGCGATAGGGCGTGATCGTCCCCGGGCGCCTGTGTGCTGATGATGAGGCCGAGCCCCTCGGCGCGCTTGCCAAGGCCGTTGACGAGGTTGTCCAGCAACACTCGGTCACGGGCTTGGGCGAGCTCGTCATAGGCGAACAAGGTCGGCGCCAGACCGTGCGCCCGGCGCGCGTCGGCAGAGAGCGCCTCATAGGTCGAGCCCTTGCCCTGCCCGCTAAGCACCTCGATCCGCTTCGTGTGGCGCAGGCAATTGGTCCGGACGGCGAATTCGGGAACCGTCTCGACGATGGCCTCGATCTCATTGAAAATGATGCCGGCCTGAGCCCGGTCGATCGCCGCCGAATAGACCTCGCCGCGCGCCTCGCTCTCAGGGCCGAGCAAATGGGCGAGACAGATGCCGGCGATGAGGCCGCTTTTGCCCTGGCCTTTCGGGGCGCTCTGGATCGCAATTCGGCGCCGGCGCAGGCCCTTCGAGTCCAAGTCGCCGTACACCTCCATCACGAAATCGCGCTGGAACGGTAGGAGCCGCATGCGCTTGCCGGCGAGCGGACCCTTCGTGATCGGGAGCCATTGCAAAAATGCGATGACGCGCTCCGGCCGAGACAGCCCTTTCCGCTCCCAAGGGAGTCGACGCTTGCGGGCCGAGAGCGCCTCGATCGCCTCTCGCCGCCGGCCCGATCCGGGCCCTCGAAGCGCCATCAGCCAACCCGGTCGCTGCGAACTAACTGCAAGGAAGCTTCCGAAGGCGGTCTAGAAGGGTTGCCCTCGTCGCTTTCGACCCGCCTACCCCGTTCGGCCTCCGATGCCGCTGCCAGCGCCTCCGACACGGCGATGGCGGCCTCGTCGGTCCATCGTGCCATCGCGCGGGCATAGGCCAGCCGTGGAGCGTCCTCGGCGGCCTCTGCCGCGTCTACGTCGACGTGCATCACCGGCACGCGGCGCACCACGTCTGCCAACCACTCCAACTCGGTCATTGGCTTAGTCCGGGCGGTTGAAGGGATGGCGGGGATCGGTCGGCAGACCATCGGCGCCGATTTCATCGGAGTACCCGTGGCACTCGATCTGCCGCTTGGTCTGGTCGTGGTGTGGCTGGCAGAGCCCCTGCCAATTCCCAGCCGTATCCCAGAACTTGGCTTGGTCGCCGCGATGCGGCTCAATGTGGTCGACGACAACGGCGACGGTCTGCCGGCCATCACGGGCGCACATGCGGCAGTGTGGGTTGCGAGCGAGGTAGGTCGCGCGCGCCTTGCGCCACCTCGATCCGTAGCCACGTTGGGCCGCGGTCGGCCGCGTCACCCGCGAACCTGCAGCTCGAGGCGGACCAGTTCGCTGTTCTCGTAGAACGCGGCCACCGCCTGCACCGACCGCAACCGACCCTGGATCGTCACCTGGTCGAGGTTCTTCGGCACCAGCGTGCCAGTCGCCTTGCCGGGCCATACAGTCGGCGAGACAGCCAAGAGCGAGGTCGGCGAGGCGATCACCTTGCTATCGCCCTGCACAACGCCGCCCGACAATTCCTCCGGCTTATAGCCCCGGATCAGAATTCGAAGCGGAGCCTCGGCGTATGTGGCCGGCGACGTGCCGATCGCGCGCCGGATCACGGCATCCTCGCCACGCCGCGCCAGGGAGCGGTCGAGGCGGTCCCGACTGTTGTTCTGTGCCATGGGTCAGGCCTTCGCCGGCACAGGGTCGACGCTGGCGCCGAATGAGCGGGCGGCATCGCAGGCCGCCTTCGTCATGGCATCGCGAAGCGGCGCGCTATCAATCCGCATGCCGGTCGCGATCCCGTCGTGGCGCTGAGACCGCGGCGGCGAGACCAGCATCTTGCCGTTACCCTCGCGGTAGAGCTGGCAGGCGAACAGAGTGAAGCCCGGAATGGTGATGTCGAACGTGCACACGATGCCCGGATCGGAATTGCCGTCGAGTGCGCGGTTCGAGATGCGAACGCCCAAGATGCGGACCGGAATTGGCTCGCCGGCCATTACGCGGCCACCGCGTCGGAAAACGCGATCTTGTCGAGGGCGGCGACCAGTTCGGCCACCTGATCGTCGGTGAGATCCTGGTCGGTCGCATGGGACAGGATCGCCAGCGGCGTCACCCGGACACCGGCGCTGGTGAGATCGTAGATGATGCGGGCGAGCGGCGACGGCGCCGCCGGGATCGTGACGCGGGGTCCGAACATCATCGAAGCCTCCTGAATTCGACATGGCGAAGCACCGCGCGGAATTAGCGGGCGGTGCGGGCCGAATTAATTGTCGAGGGGTGCCGCGCTGCTGCAGTCGCAATTCGCGGTATTCCCAACCGTATCAATTGATCCGGACGGATCGCAACCGCCGTTTCCGGAAATCACCTCATTTGATTTCTGGCAGCGCGCTGCTAATTGCCGGTGGGGTCTATTGCTTTAGGCTTCCTTTGCGACAATGCGGCGCGTCCTAATAACGGCGCCGTGCAGGGGCGTCGAAGGCTTCGGATGAGCTCGGGGAGCCGGAAGGGCGTCGAAGCCCGTCAGCGGTCCCCGCATTAGCTCCCCGCGCCTATCCCGATCAGGTGATCAGCCCCACGACGATGCCCGATAGGCGTCATCCGGGTCGGCCCTCTCTTGGTTGAGAGAGGGAGAATTGCCGTTTAACGGAATTGGCCGCTCCTCAATTACAGGGGCGTCCAATTTGTGCTCCTGGCAGAATGGCCAGAGCTTGCCGCCGAGTGCGTGTCGCTGCTCAACGACGGCAGGGGCGCCGCAATCAATGCACAGTGCGGGCTCTGTCCGTGTCGGACCCTTAGCTACATCCTGAACCCTACTGGTAGAGTCTCCATAGGTAGACCTCTTAGGTAGAAGGGGGGGTGATATGGCCCCCTTATCCGGGCACAGATTCCCTGCCTTCGGTCGGTCGATAAGGGGGGAAATTCGCCCGGTTAATTGCACCTGCAGCGCGACGGCCTTCGCCTCGGAATGCTCCCGAGCATTGCGCAAAGCGAATTCGACCTCGCGCTTTTCGGCAGCATCAGCGAGGCGTTTTTCAATTTCTGGAATGCGGGTGTCGAGGAATAGATAGCGGGTCGGTCGACCGCGCTCGCCCTCAATGGTTCTGATCCAACCGAGCGATTCCAATGCGCGGCGGAAATTGCGCAGCTTCTTGGCATCCGTTCGCGGCAGGTGATCAATTAGCGTGGCATCGCCAACCTTCGCCCAGCCGGTTTTGGCGTGGACGAATTGCGCGACCCGAAATGCAATTCGGAAATGGGCCTCGGTGACGTCCGAGTCGGCGCTCATGAAGCGCAGCACCCGGAATAGATCAACGACGTCTTCCGGCCTTTGGGTTGGCGCTTTAGGCCTTTGCTCCGGCATCGCGACGATCCACGGCCGCCGGCTCACGACCGGTTGGCGAATGGGGTGTCCCGTCGTGGCGGGCGAGTTCGTCGGCGGCCTCGATTGCGTCGAGCAACAGGCGGATGGCCTGGCGGGCCTGCGGCAGGGTCAAGGCGATGGTCTCGCCCTCCCCCTGGTGCGCAAGGATTCGAAGGTCGACGAGCGGCTGAGTTCCGAAGCGGTATCCGGCGACCGTGAGCTTGCGACGTTCCAGCCCGGTTACGGCGGACTTGAAGGCGCGATCGTTACGGCCCGGGTTTGCATGTGGCGTGGTGCGCATGTCAGCACCTCAAGGTTTTTTCAACGGATCCGAAATAACACGAAATCTGTTTCAATTGCGACCGCCTCGGATGAGGCGGTCGCCGGAACCTGTGATGAGCACAGGTTTACCGGTCAGTGCACGACCAGCGCGAGCGGCACGCGAGGATGCGGGGGCAGGGTCGCCGGAAGGTGTTCGAGGCCCACGACGCGGGACCGGAAAATCCACTCATCCGGATCATCCGGTTCAGTGCTGCCGGCCTGGAATACGCCACGGGTCGTGCCGGCCTCGTCCTCAAGCACGTAGAGGTAGACGAGGTGCCATGCGGCATCAGCGGCCCAATT
This sequence comes from Methylobacterium sp. WL6, assembly GCF_008040095.1. Lineage (NCBI taxonomy): Bacteria > Pseudomonadati > Pseudomonadota > Alphaproteobacteria > Hyphomicrobiales > Methylobacteriaceae > Methylobacterium > Methylobacterium sp. WL6. Next base: position 20,132 of record NZ_VRVH01000033.1, read on the forward strand.
GCGGCGCCTGGCGACGTGATAGCCGTGCGAGAGGGCGCGACCGCGGATCGGAACGAAGCTCAGCCCGTCGGCCGGTATGGTGTTGGTGGACGTCATTTGGATGGTTCTCGCTGGTGGAAAGGCCTGTCACAGCCCCACCGCGCAACGGACGCGGCAGCCGGGGGGTGACAGCTCGCCAGCGAGACGAGCCGGACGCTTTTAAGCCTTTCAGCTCTGGACAGCACGCCCGCCCCCGGCCAATATGGCCGCGTTCGGTGCCGCGCTGCCAAGCGCGTCCGTTCCGACCCCGCCAAGGGTCGAGTATCTGCCGCTGCGGTCCCTGCCAGGGGAGCGCTGAACCTGCCAGGGTTCGCGGCATCGCTGATCCGGGCTGTCACACCCACAGACACGGTACAACGAAACCCGCACGGCGCAAGCTGGGGCGGGGTTTTCGTTTTTGCCGATCGCTACAGTTCAACCCACGTCCTCAGCGCGACGGGGTGGCATATGGATTTCTTCGATTGGATTTCGCCGAACCTCTATTGGCTCTTCGATGACAAGCCGCCTCCTCGATCGAGCAGTGGATTTATGCCGTTGCGGTGGACCAAGGAAGAAGACGGGTTGATAAGAAAGTACTATCCAAATTTTTCTATGCTCAGCTTAGTTCTTCCTCATCGATCGCATAATGCCCGTAAGCTAAGAGCCTGCAAGCTTGGAGTTTCGAAGGCCGCTGCTCGATGGAGTGAGGTAGAGATTGGGTGGCTAAAAGCAAAATACCCTTCGGCGTCATGGGCCGAAATTCATAGAAATATACCAAATAGGTCGAAGGGCGCTATACTAAACCGTACTTGCGCGCTGCGTCTGAGGCGTCAGCGAAAAATGATAGATTTGTGCGGCTTAAGACTATTAGAAGATATTAGTGGCAAGGCAAAAGAGCTAAATTTTACTCTGGCCGACCTCGATGAAGAGGCAGGCATTCCGGGATATTTCACAAATTTCTCATCCGCAAACTATGCTTTGTTGGAGGGCCTGAATAAAGCAATCTCCGCCATGGGAGGCGAGCTCCAGATCCGATGGTATGGGCAGTAGCCTGGGCCTGGGTGCGGGGGGCAGCGGAAATACCCCTTACGGTTCGATATGCACCCTGCTCCCGCACCTTGCCAAAGAGCCCTTGAATTTGCTGGACTATTTCACTCCTGCCGGGCCCACCACCATGTCCTCTCCCGTAGCCCCCCGCGCTTCCCCGCTTCGCAGGTTGCAGGGACCGTCATGGGGCGGGATCGGCGCGGTCACACCCCGCCCGGATCGGGGCTGGCGGGGCTGCCGGCGACGCGGGATCGGGGCTCGGGTTTGCCCAGGCTCGTATTTCGGACCGGGCCAGCTGCGCGGCTGCTGCATGGTCGCGGTCATGGGTAGCCGGAAGGCCGGATCCGGGAAGCTGGTGGGCGCAGGCGGCCGATAGCCGAGGGACGAATGCGGTCGGGTGGCGGTCATGCCTCGCGGTGCACCGAAACGCATGCCGACCTGATCCCGGGCCTCCACGTGGCGGGTTCGAAGATCGTCCTGCACGCGCCGTGCGATGCCCTGGCGGGCACGGTGTGCCGACCGGCACCGGCGGCCGGTGCGCGTCTTCCGGCGGCATCGGAGCAGGAACGGGCGGACGTGAGAGCAACCGGGCAGGACTGGTTCGAGGGGCGGCTCGGCCTCGATCCGGACGGATCGACCGTCCGCGACGCGACGGCCACCCACACGGCGGTCGCCTGCCGCTGAGGCCGGGCTCCGCGCGGTGCGCGCTGCCGTCCCGCACGGGCATCACGAGACCGCCGCCGCCCTTATCACCGGCGGTCCCACGGCCGTCGCCCTGCGTGATCGGGCCGGGGACGGGGCTTGGTTTCGCGCCGACGGCACCGACAGGCTGGTCCCAAAGCTGGAGCGGCGCGACACCGTCATCCTCGACGACCTGAACCTCCACAAGGTCGCCGGTGTCCGCGGGGGCTCGCGGCGGCCGGCGCACGGAGCCGCCAGCGACCGCTCGACCGCCCCGACGTCGACCCGATCGATCCATCGACAAGCGCAGGATGAGGAGGCTTTTGCCAAGCTGAAGGCCTGCCTGCGCGCCGCCGCTCTCCGCGCCATCCCGGATCTCCGGCGCGCGATCCGGAAAATCTTCGCCGACTTCACGATGCAAGCGTATCGATGCGACCTCGCCGCCGGATACCGCCACGACGGCGCGACAGGAACGGAAAACGGCTCGCGCGCGCTGGAGCCAAGAAGGCTAAGTACCGATTTGAAATTGATTTCTCGTTCGGATCCGCTGCTACTGGTCGAGAAGCCGTGGAGCGCACGATGCCGTATCTAAGACAGAAGGCTTACGCACTCATATCAGAAGCTTTGGAAGAGATCGTTCCCCTTCCATCGCGCAAGATCCGCCTGGAACATAAGATTCATTTCGTCGATGTCGGTGCATCGAAGGGCATCCAGCCGAAATGGTTGCGACAGAAAGACAATATCATACCGGTGCTGTTCGAGCCGAATCCCGAAGAGGCGCGTCGCCTGCGCGATCAGCTCTCCGCCTTCGAAAAGTCCTTCGTGATCGAGACCGGCCTGGCCGACCGGAATGGTCCGCAGCAGCTCCATATCGGGGAGCATTATGGCTGCACGTCGATACTCGAGGCGAACTCGGCATTCCTCAGCGATTATCAGATCGCGGCCAGCTATCACGTCAAAGATACGGTCGAGATCGAATGTGCCCGCTACGATGGCCTCGTCGATGCCGGCAAGGCGCCCGTTCCGGACGTCATCAAGATCGACGTCGAAGGCTACGAGAGCCATGTTCTCGAAGGGTTCGGGTCGCTGCTTCACAACGTCGTCGGCATCGAGACGGAGGTATTCTTCTATCCCGTTTACAAACGGCAAGCGTTGTTTCACGACTTGATCGCGCAGCTCGAACCTTTCGGGTTGCGATTGAAGCGCATCGAAGAGGTTCCGGCTTTCGATGGAGACCTGGTGTGCGCCAACGCCTACTTCATGAAGGATCGGGTTGCCTATGCGAGGCTGAGCACGGAGCGGCGTGCGAAGTACGATCTGGCCGCTCACGTGTTTCAGATAACGGAGCGCCCTCTCGCTCGATGCTGATGTCGAAGGCGTCGCGAGCGCTCGGTCAAGCTGCCGGGGCGAGGCCGAGGCGCTCGCCGGCGTAGCGGCCCTCGCGGATCGGGCGCCACCAGGCCGCGTTGTCGAGGTACCAGCGCACGGTCTCCTCCAGCGCCTGCTCGAAGGTCTTGGACGGCGCCCAGCCGATCTCGGCCTCGGCCTTGCCCGGGTCGATCGCGTAGCGGCGGTCGTGCCCGGGCCGGTCGGCGACGAAGGCGATCAGCCGCGCGTGCGGGGCGTGCTCGGGCCGCAGCCGGTCGAAGGCGGCGCACAGCGCCTCGACCACGGCGAGGTTGTTGCGCACCGCGCGCCCGCCGAGCAGGTAGGTCTCGCCGACCCGGCCGCGCTCCAGCACCGCCACCAGGCCGCGGGCGTGGTCCTCGACGTGGATCCAGTCGCGCTCGTTCAGGCCGTCGCCGTAGACCGGCAGCGGACGGCCCTCGAGCGCGTTGAGGATCATCAGCGGGATGAGCTTTTCCGGGAAGTGGCGCGGCCCGTAGTTGTTCGAGCAGTTCGTCACCAGCACCGGCAGGCCGTAGGTCTCGTGCCAGGCCCGGGCGAGGTGGTCGGAGGCGGCCTTCGAGGCCGAGTACGGCGAGCGCGGGTCGTAGCGGCTGCCTTCCGTGAAGAACCCGCCCGGCGGCAGCGAGCCGTAGACCTCGTCGGTCGAGACGTGGAGGAAGCGGAAGCGGCCCTTCGCGTCCGCCGCCAGCCCCTCGTGGTGGCCGCGTGCCGCGTCCAGCATCACCTGGGTGCCGATCACGTTGGTCCGGATGAACGCGCCCGGATCGGTGATCGAGCGGTCGACGTGGCTTTCGGCCGCCAGATGCATCACCGCGTCGGGCCGGAAGTCGGCGAAGGCCGCGCGCACCGCGTCGGCGTCGCAGATGTCGGCCTCGACCAGGCGGTGGCGGGGATCCTCGGCGAGGGGCGCCAGCGACACCGGGTTGGCCGCGTAGGTCAGCGCGTCCAGCGTCAGCACGTCGTGGCCGAGGTCGCGCACCAGGTGGAGCACGAGGGCGGAGCCGATGAAGCCGCAGCCGCCGGTCACCAGGATGCGCATGTCGGGCCTCTCCTTCACGTCGTCGATGGCGCTCGCGCGCCGGGGCTTCAGAACACCGGCCCGAGCTCGGACAGGCGCGGCGCCGCCCGGTCCTTGTCCGACAGGATCGCCTCCGCGGCCAGGACCGGCCAGTCGATGCCGACGTCCGGGTCGTTCCAGACCAGGGCGCGGTCGTGGGCCGGGCTGTAGTAGGCGTCGACCTTGTAGGCCACCATCGTGTCCGGCGTCAGGGTGCAGAAGCCGTGGGCGAAGCCGTGCGGGATGAACAGTTGCTCGCCGCCCTCCGCGTCCAGCCTCACCGCCACGTGCCGGCCGTAGGTGGCGGAGTCACGGCGCAGGTCGACCGCCACGTCGAGGATCGCCCCGGCCAGCACCCGCACGAGCTTGGCCTGGGCCTGCGGCGCGACCTGGAAGTGCAGCCCGCGGATCGTCCCCTTCGGCGCCGAGAACGACTGGTTGTCCTGCACGAAGGCGCAGGCGATCCCCGCCCGCGCCAGCGCGTCGACGCGGAACGTCTCCGAGAACCACCCGCGCGCGTCCCCGAAGCGCTTCGGGACAACCCGCATCACCCCCGGAACCCGGGTCTCGATCACGTCCATCGCACGCTCCCCGAAGCCGCCGCGCTCGCGCCGGACATCGCCCCGGACCGAGCCTCGGCGCCTGTCCCGCCCATCGCGACGGGGCTTCCGAACATTCCCCGGGGCTGTCAAGGCTCGGCAATCCGAGGGAACCGACGGATCCGGGCCATGACAGCAACGATCCCAGCACGCGCCTGAAATTACAACTAGAAGTTGACCATGGGGTTAACCGCCCGGTGAAATCGGGCCGCCGACGGATCGGCTCGGCGGGCGCGCGCTCACGGGATCCCGATCATCTTGTGCGTCTGGAGCGAGAGTCGCCAGCGGGCATCCGCGCGGCAATAGGCGACGGCGGCGCCGGTGTTGGCGATCCGGTCCGGCCCGTCCATCGGCTGGAGCCAGCGATGGTGGAAATCGAGGTCGGCGACCGTCTCTGGCGCGAGGTCGGCCTGCGGGAAGACGAGCTTCAGCTCGTCGCCGCGTCGCTGCACCAGCGGCGCACCGGCCTTGGGGCTGACGCAGATCCAGTCGATCCCTTCCGGTGCCGCGAGCGTCCCGTTGGTTTCGACCGCGATCGCGAAGCCGCGGGCGTGGACGGCCGCGATCAGCTCCGGGTCGAGCTGCAGCAGCGGCTCTCCGCCGGTGAAGACGACGTAGTGCGCGTGGGGACCGCCCTCCCAGGTCCGTGCGATCGCATCCGCGAGGTGGTCGGCGGTCGCGAACTTTCCGCCGCCCTCGCCGTCGGTGCCGACGAAGGCCGTGTCGCAGAACCGGCAGACCGCCTCGGCCCGGTCCGCCTCGCGGCCGGACCAGAGATTGCAGCCGGCGAACCGGCAGAACACCGCCGCCCGCCCGGCCTGCGCGCCCTCGCCCTGGAGCGTGTGGAAGAGTTCCTTGACCGCGTACGCCATCGTCCCGCCGGGCCCGAGCCGATGACGGCCGGGGCATCGTCCTGTCCTGAAAAGATCGTCGCGCGACAGCACATAGGCGCGCCGGTGCCGCAACGCCACATCGCGGCGGTGGACGCGCGAAGATCCGCCATGCTCTCGCCACGGTGCCCGCGTTGAACGGCCGACGTTCTCAGGGCCCTCCTTCGCGGCCGCGAGAGGGACGGCATCGGGCCCGGTGCCGGCGCGGCGTTCCACTGCTTTGAGTCGGGGTCGATGTCGAACCGTTTCCTGAGGCGCCTCACCCTGGGGCTCGCCACGCTCGCCGGCCTGCTCGCTGCGCAGGCGGCCGACGCCGTGACCGCACCCGTCCTCGTGGTGGAGGTGGATTCCGGCAAGGTGCTCTACGCGCAGGGGGCGACCGACCCCTGGTACCCGGCCTCGATCACCAAGCTGATGACCACCTACGTCGCCCTCGACCTGGTGCGGCAGGGCAAGGTCTCGCTCGACTCGTTGATCACGATCTCGGCCGCCGCCGCCGCCGAGCCGCCCTCGAAGATGGGCTTCAAGCCGGGCACGCAGCTCACCCTCGACAACGCGCTGAAGATCATCATGGTCAAGTCGGCCAACGACGTGGCCTGGGCGATCGGCGAGACCCTCGGCGGCACGATCGACGGCTTCGCCGACATGATGAACGAGACCGCGCGCCGGATCGGCATGCGCGAGAGTCGCTGGTACAACCCGAACGGCCTGCCCGACCCCCGGCAATGGACCTCGGCCCGCGACATGGCGGTGCTCGGCCGCGCGCTGCTGCGCGACTTCCCCGACTCGCACGACCTGTTCTCGATCTCGGCGATCCAGTTCGGCCGCTCGGTGATGGCCAACCACAACGGCCTGCTCGGGCGCTATGCCGGCGTCGACGGGATGAAGACCGGCTTCATCTGCGCCGGCGGCTTCAACGTGGTCGCCAGCGCCAACCGCAACGGCCGGCGCATCCTCACCATCGTGATGGGCAGCCCGAGCGCGCGCGAGCGCGACCTCAAGGCCGCCGACCTGTTCGATTACGGCTTCGGCCAGTCGGCCGGATGGACCGCGCAGACGCTCGACGCTTTACCCGCCTCCGCCATCGGCGCGCCGCCCGACATGCGGCCCTACATCTGCGACCGCAAGAAGCCGATGCCGATCGACGAGGGCCCCGGCGCCATCGCCGGAAACGCCGACAACGCCGGCGCGCAGTTCCTCGGCGCCGCCGGCCTGTCCTCGCCCGCGCTGACCCTGGCGACGCTCAACGGCGCCGCCGCGCGCAACCGCACCCTGCCGCCGCGCGCCCCGCTGCAGCCGATCCTGGTCTGGATCGGCCGCGACCCGGCGGAGGGGCAGATCATGCTCAACGAGCAGGCCGAGGCCGAGAAGGCCGCCGCCGCCGCCACGCGCGAGGCGAAGCTCGAGGCCGCCAAGGCCAAGCGCGAGGCGGCGCTCGAGGCGGCCAAGCAGAAGCGCGCCGCGGCCGCGGAAGCCAAGACCCAGGCAAAGGCTCAGGGGAAGGACCAGGGCAAGGCGAAGGCCGCGATCGCCGGCGCCGTGCCCCGCGCGGCCAGCGCCTACACCTCGGTCGACGTGTCCGGCATGCCGGAGGCCAAGCACAAGCCGCCGACCCACGCCAAGCCGGCGACGGCGGTGACGCAGAAGGGCGGCAAGCCCGCGGTGGCCAAATCCGTGCAGACCAAGCCGAAGGCCGGCGCGAAGCCCAAGCCCAACGCGGCCAAGTCGGCCGAATCCGCGGACGAGTGATCGGCGCGCGCGATTGAGCCCGCCGCCCGGCCGCGCTAGGCCGGCGGCATGACCGACGCTCCCCGTCGACCGGACCCGATCCCGCTCACCGTGCTCACCGGCTTCCTCGGAGCCGGCAAGACCACGCTGCTCAACCGGATGCTGCGCGATCCGGCGCTCGCCGACACGGTCGTCATCGTCAACGAGTTCGGCGAGATCGGCCTCGATCACCTGCTGATCGAGGCGATCGACGAGAACATGGTCCTGCTCGGCGCCGGCTGCCTGTGCTGCACCGTGCGCGGCGACCTGATCGCGACGCTGGAAGACCTGCTGCGCAAGCGCGACAACGGCCGGATCACGCCGTTCCGCCGGGTCGTGATCGAGACCACCGGCCTCGCCGACCCCGCGCCGATCCTGCACGCGTTGATCTACCACCCCTACCTCGTGATGCGGTACCGGCTGCAAGGCGTCGTCACCGTGGTGGACGCGGTCAACGGGTTCGACACGCTCGACGCCCACCCGGAGGCGGTGCGGCAGGTGGCGGTGGCCGACCGGATCGTCCTCGCGAAGGCGGATCTGGCCGGCGACACCGGTTCGCTGCGGGCGCGCCTGCACGCCCTCAACCCGGCCGCACCGATCGATCCGCCCGACGTCCCCGCCGAGACGCTGCTCGGCGGCCTGTTCGGCCTCGACGGCAAGGCCGCCGACGTGCAGGCCTGGCTCGGAGCCGTGCCGGAGGCGGACGGGCACGCTCACGACGTGAACCGGCACGACGCGGCGATCCGCGCCTTCTCGCTGACGAGCGACGTGCCGGTGCCCCGCGCGTCCTTCGAGATGTTCCTCGACCTGCTTCGGGGAAGCCACGGCCCGAAGCTGCTGCGCCTGAAGGGCCTCGTCGCGATCGCCGACGATCCCGACCGGCCGGTGGTGGTCCACGGCGTCCAGCACGTGGTGCACGCCCCCGTCACCCTGCCGGCCTGGCCCGACGACGACCGCACCTCGCGCCTCGTCCTGATCGTCCGCGACCTCGACCCGGACTTCGTCCTCCGGCTCTGGGACGCCTTCCTCGGCCGCCCGCGGATCGACGCGCCGGATGCGGCGGCGCTTACCGACAACCCGCTTGCCATTCCCGGCGGCTGACGGCTCCCGCGGCATCATCCTTGAAGCCCGCACCCCAAAGGGCGCCTCCAGGGGTGCCGAACGTTCCAGAGTGGGACGGTTCCTCACGAATGCGGGACGCAGGTGCCATGATGCACGGCTTCACGGTCATCCAGGGCGGGCAGGCGGTCCCCGACGCGGCGGCGATCGGCCATCCGGTCGCGCGGGCGTCCGAGGAGGCGGCTTCGAACGGACATGCGGCGTCGCGCTGGCGCGTCGACCTCCACCGTGCCGGCACCGTCGACGACGATGCGGTCGCCGCCTGGCGGGCGCTGATGACGCGCAGCGCGATCACCGATCCGCGGGTCGATCCGGATTACGTGCTGAGCGCCGCCCGCCATCAATCCGGCGGCCGGACCATCGCCTTCGCCCTGGCCTGGGACCGGGACGGCAACGGCCGCGCGGCGCTCCACGGGGTGATGCCGATGGCGATGCCGCACCCGATCTGGGGGCGGGGCCGGGCCGACCTGTGGCAGCCGCCGGGCCTCCCGGACCCCGCGGCCGCCCTGATCGACGGGTCGCGGGCGGAGGCCGTCGAGGCCGCGGTCCGCGGCCGGCTCGCGGGCCTGCGC
>NZ_VRVH01000340.1:0-4618 GCF_008040095.1 Methylobacterium sp. WL6
TTTTTTTTTCACCCTCATCAGGCCTTCCCATTCGGCCCATTGTTTGGTGGGCTGGTTTATTTGTATAGAGACAGGCCCGAACCGCTCATGGTGCCGCCGGTCGATCCCGCCGTGCCCGCGCCGCTGCCCGAATTCACGGTGCCGCCCGCGCTGGGCCCGGCGCCCGGGCTGCCGGTCTGGGCGAAGGCGGTGCCGCCGAGCGGCAGGATCAGGCAGGTGGCGAGCGCGAGAATCTTGTACGACATCAAGTTTCCTCCTGGTTTCTATACGGGAGCAACGGTGTCGCGGCCGGCTTGTTCAATATCGATCGCTGCAGCCGCAGGTTCGGGCCGCCCCCGGCGGCATCGCAGGGCGGCCCTGATCGCCCCTTCCATCCTCCCCGTGCCGCCCGGCGCTTTGACACGGGGGAAGGCATCGCGGACACGGTAGAAAGGCATCGCAGGCACGGGAAAGGCATGGCGCGACCCGCCGGCGCCGACGGGGAGCCCCGCCGCATGATCGAGCCCAAACCGGTCTTCGACGACCTCACCGCCTTCCACCTCGCCCGCGGCATCGCGCGCTGGGGCTGGACCGTGGGGGCGCACAGCTACGGCAATCCGCGGGTGCTGGAGCCGGAATCGGCCCGGCTCCACATCGGCCGGTTCTGCTCGATCGGGCCGAACGTCACCATCGCGCTCGGCAACCACCGCACCGACCTCGTCACCACCTACCCGTTCAAGGCGCTCGCCGCCTTCTGGCCGAACGCGGCGGCCGGCGCGCACGACCACGCCACCCGCGGCGACGTCGTCCTCGGCGACGAGGTCTGGCTCGGGGCCAACAGCACGATCCTGTCGGGCGTCACCATTGGCAGCGGCGCCGTGGTCGGCGCGGGCGCGGTGGTGCGCCGCGACGTGCCGCCCTACGCCGTCGTCACCGGAAACCCGGCGACCGTCCTGCGCTACCGCTTCGATCCGGAGACCATCGCGCGCCTGCTGGAGGTGTGCTGGTGGGCCTGGGACGACGCCCGGATCGCGGACCACCTGCCGCTGATCCTCGGCACCGACATCGCGGCGTTCCTGGCGCGGGCCGAGGCCGCGCCGAAGCGCCCGCGCCGGCCGCGAAAGCCGAAACCCGCCGGATGAGCGCCGGCCGGCGCGCGAGCCGCGCCGTTGCGTGCGGGACCCGGTTCTCGCTATCCCTCCCGGCACCACCCCCGGCCGCCGCAGCCCGGCACGAAGGACCGAATGCAAGCCGCACCGACGCCCAGGGACATCCTCGCCACGCTGGTGGCGTTCGACACCACCAGCGCGCTGACGAACCTGCCGCTGGTCGACTGGGTCCAGGATTTCGCGGAGACGCACGGCGCCGCGGTCGAGCGGGTGATGGACGAGACGGGGGAGAAGGCCGCCCTGTGGATCACGGTCGGGCCGGCCGGCGTGCCGGGCTACGTGCTCTCCGGGCACAGCGACGTGGTGCCGGTGGCCGGCCAGGACTGGAGCCACGACCCGTTCCGGCTGACCGAGGCCGACGGCCGGCTCTACGGGCGCGGCACCTCGGACATGAAGGGGTTCGTCGCCGTCTGCCTCGCGCTCCTGCCGGAGATGGCGGCGGCGCCCCTCGTCCGGCCGCTCCACCTGGCCCTGTCCTACGACGAGGAGGTCGGCTGCCTCGGCGTGCGCCCGCTGATCGCGCGGATGCGGGCGATGGGCCTCGCGCCGCTGGGATGCTTCGTCGGCGAACCGACCGGGATGGCGGTCGTCACCGGGCACAAGGGCAAGCACGCCGCCCGCGTCACCTTCCGCGGCAAGGCCTGCCACTCGGCGCTGGCGCCGGCCGGCGTCAACGCGGTCGAGTACGCCGCGCGCTTCATCCTCCACGTCAGGCAGATGGCCGACGCGCTGGCGGCGTCCGGCGTGCGCGATCCGCTCTACGACGTGCCCCACACCACCGGGCTCAGCAGCGTCGTCCACGGCGGCACCGCCCTCAACATCGTGCCGGACCGCTGCACCGTCGACTTCGAGTTCCGGGCCATCGGCGCGGACGATGCCGGTGCGCTGGCCCGGCGCGCGATCGCCTTCGCAACCGAGACCCTCGCCGCGGAGATGGCCGCGCGCGATCCCGCCTGCGGCGTCGCGGTCGCCCCGCTGATCGATTATCCCGGCCTCGAGACCGCGGCCGATTCCGCGCTGGTGACGCTGGCCAAGCGGCTCGCCGGCCGCAACGGCCACGCCAAGGTCTCGTTCGGCACCGAGGGCGGGCTGTTCCAGGCGCTCGGCGACGTGCCGGCGGTGGTGGTCGGCCCGGGCTCGATCGCCCGCGCCCACAAGGCCGACGAATTCATCACGCTCGCCGAGCTCGACGCCTGCGCCGCCTTCGTGCGCCGGCTGATCGCGGAGTGCTGCGAGGGCTGACGGCCCGCTCGCCCCGGCCTGCGGCGGCCCTATCTGACGAGCGATGCGCCGTCCCTTGCCCGCCGCGCCTTCCCTCCCCCCGACGGATCTCGGGCTTGCCCGAGATCCGCACCTTGTGTGCCCAAGTCGGGCAGGCCCGACTTGGGTACGGGGGAGGGTGGGCCTCGCGTCATCGAGGGTCGGGAGAGGGGAGCGCCCTTTCAGGCATCGCCGCTCCCCTCTCCCGACCCGCTGCGCGGGCCACCCTCCCCCGCAGAGGGGGGAGGGAAGGGCACGCCCCTCATAGGATTCACCCCCATGCGCCAGAACAAGCTCGGCCGGACCGGCCTCTTCGTCTCGGAACTCTGCCTCGGCACGATGACCTTCGGCGGCGGGGAAGGGATGTGGCGGCAGATCGGTGCGCTCGACCAGGCGGAGGCCGAGCGCCTCGTCGGCCGCGCGATCGATGCCGGGATCAATGTCGTCGACACCGCCGACGTCTACGCCGAGGGCCTGTCCGAGCAGATCACCGGCCAGGCGTTGAAGGCCCTCAAGGTGCCGCGCGAGAACGTGGTCGTCGCGACCAAGGCCTACGGCCCGACGGGGCCGGGCGCGAACAGCCGCGGGGCCTCGCGGGTGCATCTGCTCGACGCGGTGAAGGCCAGCCTGAAGCGGCTGCAGCTCGACCACATCGACCTCTACCAGATCCACGGCTTCGACCCGGCGACCCCGATCGAGGAGACGGTGCGGGCGCTCGACATCCTCGTCCAGCACGGCCACGTCCGCTACGTCGGCGTCTCGAACTGGGCGGCCTGGCAGATCGTGAAGGCGCTCGGCATCTCCGAGCGCGAGGGGCTGGCCCGCTTCGAGAGCCTGCAGGCCTACTACACGCTGGCCGGCCGCGACCTCGAGCGCGAGATCGTGCCGATGCTCCGGAGCGAGCGCCTCGGCCTGATGGTCTGGAGCCCGCTCGCCGGCGGCCTGCTCTCGGGCAAGTATTCCGGCGACGCCGCCGGCGAGGGCCGGCGCGCCGCCTTCGACTTCCCGCCGGTCGAGCGCGGCCGCGCCGAATCCTGCATCGACGCGATGCGGCCGATGGCGGCCGCCCGCAACGTCTCGATCGCGCAGATCGCGCTGGCGTGGCTGCTGCACCGGCGCGTGGTGTCGAGCGTCATCGTCGGCGCCAAGCGCCTCGACCAGCTCGACGACAACATCGCCGCGACGCAGATCGAGCTGAGCGAACTTGAGCTCGACGCCCTCGACGCGGTCAGCGTGCTGCCGCGCGAATACCCGGGCTGGATGTTCGAGACGCAGGGCGCGCGCGCCAAGCAGCTGGCCGAGGCCGGGCGCAGGAATGCGCGCTAGCGAGAACCGACGGGTGCCGGCCGGCGATCTCCGCATCCCGGCCGCCATTGCCACGGCGGGGGTCGAGGCCTAGCTCGTGCGGGCCCCCTGAGAGGGCCGGCGCCGGGAATACCGGCGCGCGCCGCCTATCGTCGGAGACGCCCATCATGATCCGGACCCTCGCTCTGCCCGTCCTCGCGCTCGTCGCCGGCACGGTGCCGGGCTACGCCATCGACGTCGCCAAGACCGCCACGGTCGCCGCCCCGCTCGCCAAGGTCTGGCAGGCCATCGGCGACTTCTGCGGCATCGGCGACTGGCACCCGGCGGTGGAGAAGTGCGCGCTGTCCGAGAAGGACGGCATGAAGGTCCGCACGCTCTCGCTCAAGGGCGGCGGCACCCTCGTCGAGGAGCAGGTCTCCCGCGACGACAAGGTGATGAGCTACACCTACACGATCCTGTCCGGCCCGCTGCCGGTCTCCGACTACAAGTCGACGCTCTCGGTGGCGCCGGACGGCACCGGCTCGAAGCTGAGCTGGACCGGGACCTTCAACGCCAAGGGCGCCCCGGACACCGTCGCGACCGACGCGATCTCCGGCATCTACGAGTCGGGCCTGAAGGCCATCGCCGACAAGGCGAAGTAGGCCGGTTCGGTCGACGAACGAGCTGTTCCCTCCCCCCTCTGCGGGGGAGGGAAACCGCGAACGGCGTTCGCGGATCGAGCACCACAATCGAAGCCTACGATTGACCGCCCGGCGGCGCGGGCTCAAAAACCGTCCGGCGCAAGCTGCGCCGTGTCAGGGAAAGCCGCCCGTGCCGACCAAGATTTCCGGATTCTCGCTCGCCGCCCTCCTCGCCGCCGCCGCGCTCGGCGGCTGCCAGCAGAAGGCCGCGGCGCCGGCGAGGAG
>NZ_VRVH01000341.1:0-4572 GCF_008040095.1 Methylobacterium sp. WL6
GCCTCGGCCGCCCGCAGGATGCGGCGGGCGCGGCCGAGGCCGTCCGGGGTAGCGCCGTAGACGCGCCGGGCGTCGGCTCCGGTCCCGTCGGCGAGCGCTTCCCGGAGGCTGCTCGGCTCGGCTCGGCGATTGAGGCGGACGGCCGCGCCGTGCATCGCAGTCTGATGGGCGGCCTGCCCGTCTTCGGTGATGACGATCCCGTGCTCCGCGACATGCGGGAAGCGTTCGCCGACCCGCGCAACGCCGAGGCCGTGGCGCAGTTGCGGCGCGAGCTGGGCGCCGCACCCGCCGGGATCGAGGTCGAGCCCGGCGCCGGCGCCGTCGAGCCGCAGGTGATGTCGCGCGAGGGTGCGTTCGGCGCCCGGACCGAGCGGCGCTCGCTGCCGACCGTGGAGACGCTGATCTCGCGGCGCGCCGCGCTCGCGGCCGACGTCGCCGGCATCGCCATCACCGGCGCCAAGCTCGCCCGGCACATGCCGACCACCGACGACGAGATGGACGAGTTCCGAGCCGCCGGCTTCGACCTGGTCGTGATCTCGCGGCAGGCCGGCTTCCGCCGCGCGGGTGTTGCGCACCCGACCGCGCCGACGCTCCGCCGGAGCCAGGATTTCGAGGTGAATGAGATCGAGGCGATGGCCCGCGATCCCATGCTGGTCGTCCAGGCGCTGCGGTGACCGGCCCCCGGCCAAGCGTCGGGCGGATCGTTCACCTCAACGTCCAGATGGCGCCGGGCGTCGAGGCCCAGCCGCTCGCAGCGATGATCACGTCGGTGGTCCCGCTCGCCTACGCTGGGGCGCCTCAGCGCGTGACGCTGACGCTCTTCCCGGTCGGCGCCGAACCCTACGCCTCCATGTACCCCCATGAGGAAGGCACCGCACCGGGCACCTGGTGCTGGCCGCCCATGGTTCCCCTCGCTCAGACCCCGCGATGACCTACGCCCAGAAATCCGACCTGATCGAGCGCTTCGGCGAGCTGGAACTCGTCCAGCTCACCGATCGCACGCACAAGCCGCAGAGCACGGTCGACGACGTTCCCGTCGACCGTGCTCTCGGTGACGCGTCCGCGCTGATCGACGGGTATCTGGGCAAGGTCTACGCGCTGCCGCTTGCCGGCGTGCCGGCCAACCTGGTGAAGATGTCGGCCGACATCGCCCGGTACTACCTCCACGGCAAGGCCGCCGACAAAGACAGCCCGGTCACCCGCGCCTTCGGCGAGGCGGTCGCTTGGCTGAAGGACGTCGCCGCCGGCCGCGTTCAGCTGGAAGACAGCGGCGTCGCGCCCCCAGTTGCGCCCGGCGCGGCCGGCCGTGTCCAGGCGTCCAGGCCGACCTTCACCCGCGACACGTTGCGGGGCTTTTAGATGTCGGGCGCCAGCATCAAGATCGTGGTCTCGGATGCGGAGATCGCGGCCGGCCTGAAGCGCCTGGTCGATACCGGCCGGGATCTCCGCCCGGCGATGGACGCGATCGGCGGCGCGCTGCTCACGTCGACCCAGCAACGCTTCGAGCGGAAAGCCGGCCCGGACGGCGGGGCCTGGGCGCCGTTTGCGCCCTCGACCCTGAAGCGGATGCCGGATCGGCGGAAGCCGCCCGAGCTGCTCCGCGATCGCGGTCGGCTCTACAGCAGCCTGACCTTCGCCGCCGGCGACGACAGCGTCGAGGTCGGCACCAACGTCGTCTACGCGGCGATCCACCAGTTCGGCGGCGACATCGTCATGCCGGAGCGCCAGGGCAGCGCCACCTTCGTCACCGTGCGCCAGGGCGCCGGCGTGACGAAGGATGGGAAGCGCGTCGGCTCCAGGCTCCGCTTCGCCAAGGCCAGCACCCGCGCCAAGTCGAAGGAGACGAAGGCGTTCACGGTCCCGGCGCACACCATCCGCATCCCGGCGCGGCCGTACCTCGGCATCAGCGACGCGGACAAGGCCGAGATCCTGGCGATCCTCGCCGACGAGCTGGGCGAAGCGGGCGCGGCCGAGGTCACGCCATGATCGTCCCCGAGATCATCGAGCGCTTGCTCGATCAGACCGCCGGGTCGTTCGGCCTGGTCGAGGGCTCGGCCGAGCTGGCCTCGCTCGGCAGCGCCCAACCGATATCGCTGCCGGCCGCCTACGTCTTCATCTCCGAGGAAGCGGCCTCCGAGAACGAGCGCGTCAACGCCGTGCTCCAGCGCATGGAGATGGACGTCTCTGTCGTCGTCATCACCGGCAACGTCTCGGACGCGAACGGCGCCGCCGCCGCCCAGGACATCGAGCCGCTCAAGGCCGCCGTCCGCGCCGCGCTGATCGGTTGGCAGCCGGCGTCGGCCGACGACGTCATCACCAACGTCGGCGGCCGCCTCGTGCGCGCCAGCGGCGGGCTCGTGTGGTGGGAGCTGACCTTCGCCACCGCCGTCTACCTGGAGGGCTGATCATGGGTGTTCGTGAGGGCGGCAGCTACGCCGCCGACAATTCCGGAGCCGAGACGCTCGTCGAGCGCACGGTCCAGGATCTGACGCCCCGCGTCGTCGACACCGGCCCCGCCCCCGAGGTGCCGACCGCGCCGGCGGCGCCGCCGATCGAGCCGGTCGACGACGCCGGTCGCGGCCTCCCCGACACGACGCACCAGGAGTAGACCGTGGCCAGACGGTATTTCAAAAAGCTCGGCGCCCTCGCCAAGACCGAGGCGGCCTACGGCGTGGACGCCGCGCCGACCGGCGCGGCCAACGCGATCCAGCTCTCCGACGTGAGCGTCACGCCGCTCGAAGGCGACAAGGTCTCGCGCGACCTGATGCTGCCCTACTTCGGCGACCAGGGGTTCGTGCTGGCGGCGACCTACGCCAAGGCGGAATTCTCGATCGAGATGGCGGGCGCCGGCGCCGCGGGCACCGCTCCAGCCTATGCCGCGCTGCTCCGCGCCTGCGGCCTCGCCGAGGTCGTCACCGCCGGCGTCAAGGTCGAGTATCACCCGGTCAGCGCCGCCCAGGAGGCGGCCTCGCTCTACTTCAACATGGACGGGGTGAACCACGTGCTGCTGGGCGCGCGCGGCACCCTGACCATGTCGATCGTGCCGAAGCAGATCCCGAAGTTCCGCTTCACCATGACGGGCTTGCTCGGCCCGATCGCCGACACGGCCCTGCCCACGGTCGACCTGTCGAAGTACCAGAAGCCGCTGGTGTGCTCGAAGACGGACACAGTCTTCAGTCTGCATGGCTTGGCCGCCGTCATGGAGAGCCTCAACCTCGACCTCGGCAACACCGTCGTCGCGCGGATGCTGGTCAACTCCGAGAGCATCGAGATCACGGACCGAAAGGTCTCCGGGACCACCGTCATCGAGGCCGTCGCGCTAGCGGTGAAGGATTGGTTCACGATCGCCCGGACCTCCATCGTTGGCGCCCTATCCGTCACCCACGGCATCGCGGCCGGCAACATCGTCGAGGTCGTAGGCCAGGCCGTCCAGATCGGCACGCCGACCTACGGCAACACCGACGGCATCACGAACACCTCGCTGCCGCTGACCCTCTGCCCGGTCACCGGCGACGACGAGATCGTCATCCGCATCCGCTGATCGAGGCGGCGATCGCCGCCTTGAACGCCGCTTGAAGCCCCTCCCAGCCGGAGCGCCGACCCATGTTCACCGTCACCTCGAAGCGACTGTTCTGGTGGCCCGTCACCGTGAAGATCCCGCACTCGGAGAAGGCCGGGGAACAGCAGGACCACACCTTCGAGATGCAGTTCGAGGCGATGCCGCTCGACCGGGCGGCGGCGATCGATGCCGCGCGCAACACGCTGCCGGAGGCCGAGCGCGCCAAGCGGAGTTTCGACTTCCTCAATGAGATCGCCAAGGGCTGGCGCGACGTGGTCGGCCAGGACGGCGAAGCCGTCGCCTTCAGCACGGAGGCCTTCGAGGCCCAGCTCAATTTCGCGTGGTTCAGGGACGGCGTCCTCGAAGCCTACCGCGAAGCCGTCACCGGCCAGGCGGCCCGCCTGGGAAACTGAAGGCGGCGGCCCGCGCGCTCGCCTACGTCTGGACCGGCCGAGCGGACCCCGAGAGGGCGCTCGGGCTCGATGCCGAGACCAGGGCGCAATTCGCGAAGCTCGGCGTCGCCGCCGACGAGATGCCCGGAGGCGATGCCCCGGCCGACACGGCGATCGAGGTCTGGGATGATCACTGGCACGCGTTCACGATCTTCAGGGCTTGCAGGACGCAATGGCGTCTCGTCGCGATCAAGCTCGTGCTGTTCCATCTCGGCCTCGACTATCCCGGCGTCGAGGTCGTGATGCGCCGCCTCCTGCCGCACGATGCCGACCACAACGCCGTCTTCGCCGACATCATGGTGATGGAGGCCGAAGCCCTGCCGATCCTCAACGAGGTCTCGGCATGACGCTGCAGCTCGCCGTCAAGATCACGGGTGACGCCTCGTCCCTGACGAAGGCGGCCGAGGACGCGAAGCGCGCGACCGATGCGCTCGCCACCTCGACCGAAACCGCCGGAACGAAGGCCGGCGCGGGCGCTGCCGGCATCGAGCGCGCGACGGTGGCCGTCGAAGAGCTGGCCACCGCCGAGCGCGAGGCGGCCAGCGCGACGTCGGGCATGGG
>NZ_VRVH01000342.1:0-4569 GCF_008040095.1 Methylobacterium sp. WL6
CGCCGCGCCGCGGCCGAGCGCCTGCTGCCGGTCGCAGCCGGGCAGGAGCGCGGCGAACGCCTCGCCGCCGAGACGGACGAGGAGCGCATCGGACCCCGTCCCCTCGCGTACGGTCTCGGCGAACAGCGTCAAGTCTCGTCGCCGACCGGATGGCCGTAGCGGTCGACGGTCCGCTCGCGAAGCTGGACGACGCCCGCGATGCAGGCTTGCCGCATGCCCGACATCCTCACGCCGCGTGGTCACGAGGCTGCACGCGCCTGCGCGCCGAGATATACAACAGCGCGCGTGTCGGCGACGGTCGCCGCGACCGCGATGATCGAGCAATGGCGGCGCTCTCATCTTCCCGCGTCGACAGCCGCGACCCGGAGACGCTTGCGCGTCCACGTCTCACCCCGCCAGCGGCAGCCCCGTCTCGATCAGCCGTGCCCAAAGCGAGGCGCCGAGCGGGGCGGCGGCGTCGCAGAAATCGTAGTGCGGGTGGTGGAGCGCGGCGCTGTCGCCGTTGCCGAGGAACAGGTAGGCGCCGGGGCGCCGGCCGAGCATGTAGGAGAAGTCCTCGGCCGCCATCATCGGCGCGACGGCGCGGTCGACCCGCGCTTCGCCGACGAGGCCGGCGGCGACGTCGGCCATGAAGGCCGCTTCCGCCGGGTGGTTCTCGGTCACGGGGTAGCTCGATCCGAAGTCGACGCTGCCGACCGCGCCGAACCCGGCCGAGACCTGCTCGACGATCGCCACGATCCGCGCCTTCGTCGCCGTGCGCACCGCGGTCGAGAGCACGCGCATGGTGCCGCGCATCGTCACCGTCTGCGGCAGCACGTTGAAGGCTTCGCCGGCTTCGAGCGCGCAGACCGAGACCACGGCCGATTGCAGCGGGTCGATGGTGCGCGACACGATCGATTGCAGGGCGATCACCACGTGGCTCGCCACCACGACGCTGTCGATCGCGTTGTGCGGCAGGGCGGCGTGGCCGCCGCGTCCCTCGATCGTCAGGGTGAAGCGGTCGGTCGAGGCCATGATCGGGCCGGGACGGATCGCGAAGGATCCGAGCGCCAGGCCGGGGATGTTGTGCATCCCGTAGACCGCATCGATGCCGAAGCGCTCCATCAGCCCGTCCTCGACCATCGCCTCGCCGCCGCCGCCGCCCTCCTCCGCCGGCTGGAAGATCAGCACCGCCGTCCCGTCGAAGTTGCGGGTGGCCGCGAGGTACTTCGCGGCGCCGAGCAGCATCGCGGTGTGCCCGTCGTGCCCGCAGGCGTGCATCTTGCCCGGCACGGTCGAGCGGTAGGCGAGGTCGCGCACCTCCTGGATCGGCAGGGCGTCCATGTCGGCGCGCAGGCCCAGGGTGCGGGCGGCGGCTTGGCCCGCGCCGTGTCCGGCCCCGTTTCCCCTGCCCCGGATCACACCGACGACGCCGGTCCGGCCGATGCCGGTCTCGACCGCGTCGCAGCCGAAGGCCGCGAGCTTGCCGGCGACGAAGCCGGCGGTGCGCGTGACGTCGTAGAGCAGCTCGGGATGGGCGTGCAGGTCGTGCCGCCAGGCGGTCATCTCGTCGGCGAAGCGCCGGATCTCCGGCAGGCCGCCCGTGGATCGGTCCTCGGCGGCCGCGCCGCGGACGTGGGCATCGCGGGCGATCGGAGGTTCGGCGGACGGGTGCGGCAACGGCATGGATCGGTAGGCCTTCGGCTCCGGTCGTCGCGGCCGGCAGGTCCCACCAGCAAACAGGGGGCCAACGCTCCGGTCAACGCGGGAGCGACGGCGTATCGCCTCAGCGGCGGCGCCCCGATCCGCCGTCGTTGTGGGCGAGCGTCTGCGCCGCGAGCGCCGCGTCCAGTTTCCGCATCGCCTCGAAGCGCGCGATGTCGGCCTCGACGTCGCGGATCGTCTCCTCGACGAGGTGATGCTGGATCGCGAGGCGGGGATCGTCGGGCGCCATGCCCTCGCGCTCGCGCAGGCGCAGCACCGCCTGCCGCACCACCCCGTAGACCGCCTCGCGCTCGGCCCGGTTCATGGTCGGCTTGATCGCCTGGGCGACGAGGTCGGAGAAGTCCGGCATGGGCGTGCGATCGGGTCCGCTCGAGGGGGGGCGGCCGGACCCGGATGCGGGCCGGCCCTATCGGGCGCTGCGCCCGCTCAGATCCGCTGGTCCCTGATCCCGCCGACGATCAGCGACACCGAGCTCCACAGCACGACGAAGCAGAAGAACAGCACCGCAAGCTGGCGCCAGCGCTTGGGATAGAGCGAATCCGTCGGGATCATCGGCGGCACGAAGGCCGTGAGGAAGATGTGCTGCTTGCCGGCGGAGACGCGCGCCCGGTCGAGCAGCGTGTTCGCCATCTCGTTGAGCTTCTCGGCGATAGTGCGCTCGACCATCAGGCCCTCGTATTCGAGCAGCGCGTTGGTCATGGTCGCGCCGCTGGCGGCGCCCCCGTCGGTGGTCAGCTGGTCCTGCAGCGTCTTCATCTGGCTGTCGATCGCCGCCACCGTCGCGGCGAGGACCTGGATCGAGCGGGACTTCTCGTCGAGGTTCGAGCCGCGCAGCACCTGGAGGTCGTTCTCCGCCTTCAGCTTCTCCTTGCGCAGGGTCATCATCGTCAGCAGGGTGCCCTCCGCCGACTTGATCGGATCGATGATGCCCCAGTGGTTGCGGTAGCGCTGGATGTCGAGCGTCGCCTTGCGCAGCCGCTCCTGCGCCGCCGCCGAATCGATCTCGGCCTGCTTGACCATGTCGGCCTGCGCGCGCCGCGAGATCTCGTTGATCAGCACCTCGGAGCGGGCGACGACGTCCTTGGCGATCGCCAGGGCGTCCTCCGGCGTGAAGGCGCGGACCGACAGCTGGATCACGCCCGAGATCGCGTCGATCCGCGCCTGGACGTGCTCCTGCCAGTACTTCGTCAGCTCCTCGATCGGCTGCGGCGTGCGATAGCGCGCCCAGAAGTCGGCTTCCTTGCGAGAGAACATCTGCGACACGCCGAGGCTCTTCTCGACGGCGTCGACCATCGCCTGGCTGTTGATGAAGTCCCGGACGATGTAGCTGTCCTGGCTGTTGTGCTTCTGAATCAGGCTGGTGTACTCGCCGAGCGACACGTTCTCCATCGGCTCGACGTTGCCGCGCACCGCGAACTGCGCCTCGGCGATGTACTGGTCCGAGGCGATCGCGAACAGGTAGAACCCGACGACCGCGGTCGGCAGCAGGACGAACAGGCTGAAGCGCTGGACCAGCCGGGCGACGTAGCTCTTCGGCTCCGCGTCGACCGGGCTGAGGCCCGGCAGGCGGGTCCAGGCGAGGCTCTCGCGGGTGCGCTGGACCAGCGAGCGCCGGGCCGGATCGCGGATCGGCTCGATCGTCTCGGCACCGCGCCGAAGCTCGGTCACAGACCGCTGCGCGACCTGCAGAAGGCCGCGGAGTCGATCGCCTTGCCTGACCTCGTCGACGCTCATCCGTTCCGGTTTCCTGCGCTCTGCTCGTTCGACCGCGCCGTGACGGAGACGGCCGCGCCGTGCGACCTCGCCGGCTCGCTTTCGAGACGAGGCCCGCTCGCGATCGGAGCGGTGCCGCAATCCCGTTCTTTTCGGCCCTTTTTAAGGCGTCGGCGGTGCGCGGCCTGCGGCGGCCGGCACGATCCGCCGCGGTTGCGCGCCGCCCGTCCCCGTCCTACCCGATGTGCGATGAAAACGGATCCCGCCGACGTCGCATCTGCCCGACCCGTCCGAACGGCGAAGGCGAAGTTCTCCGAGGTGGTGGCGGTCTGCACGAAGTGCGCCAAGCGCCAGGGCTTGCCCAAGCGGGCGATCCGCGACCGGGTGAAGGCCGGCCTGAAGCAGGCCCGGCCCGGAGCGAAGCTTCGGATCGTCGAGACCGGATGCCTCGGCCCCTGCCCGAAGCGCCTCGTCGCCGTCGCCACCGGGGCCAGCGTCGCGGGCGGGCGGATCCTGCTGATCGACCCGGTGGCGCCCGCGGCCGAGATCGCCGCCCAGCTGCTGCCGTGCCGGAGACCGGCCGCGCCGTCGCACGATCCGGAGGCCGGAGACGATCGGGACGCGGCCGCGTGACGGCGCCGGGGGCCTCCCGCGCGGGCCGGCCAGGGGTCGCGCGGGCGATCCTGCGCCGCCTGCCGCTGGCCGGCACCGTGCTCGGCCTCGGCCTCGCCGTCTGGCTCGTCGCCACCAACGACCTCGGAGCCGTCGCCGACGCGTTCGGCCGGATCGGGTTCCTGGGCCTGGCCGCCGTGGTGATGATGCGGGCGGCCATCGTGACGATCTGCGCGGTCGCCTGGCAGCGCATCCTCAACGGCCTGTCGCCGGCCGGCCTTCCCGCCTTCGCCACCCTGCGCTTCGTGCGCGAGGGCATCAACGTGCTGCTGCCGGTCGCCTCCGTCGGGGGCGACGTGGTCGGCGGCCGGCTGTTGACCTTCTGGGGCGTCGCCGGGCCGCTCGCCGCCGCCTCGATCCTCGCCGACATGCTGTTCCAGGTCGGGACGCAGGCGCTGTTCGCGCTGCTCGGCGCCGGCCTGCTGATGCAGGTGGAGGGCGAGCCGGCCGCCGAGCTCGCGCGCTGGGTGCTGCGGGCGC
>NZ_VRVH01000343.1:0-4569 GCF_008040095.1 Methylobacterium sp. WL6
CTCGTCGGCTGGGTCCAGGGCCGGGCCGAGTTCGGCCCG
This sequence comes from Methylobacterium sp. WL6, assembly GCF_008040095.1. Taxonomy (NCBI): domain Bacteria; kingdom Pseudomonadati; phylum Pseudomonadota; class Alphaproteobacteria; order Hyphomicrobiales; family Methylobacteriaceae; genus Methylobacterium; species Methylobacterium sp. WL6. The sequence continues at coordinate 40 of NZ_VRVH01000343.1, forward strand.
CGCTCGCTCGGCAACCGCTCGATCCTCGCCGACCCGCGGCCGGCGGGCGCGAAGGACGCGCTCAACGCCAAGGTGAAGTACCGCGAGGCCTTCCGGCCCTTCGCCCCCTCGATCCTGGCCGAGGCCGGCCCCGACTGGTTCGAGGCCTACGCCGACAGCCCGTACATGGAGCGCACCCTAGTCTGGCGCGAATCCAAGCGCGACCAGGTCCCGGCGGTGGTGCACGCCGACGGCACCGGCCGGCTCCAGAGCGTGACGCCGGCGCGCAACCCGGCCTACGCCGCGCTGATCGCCGCCTTCGCCGAGATCACCGGCGTGCCGATCCTGCTCAACACCAGCTTCAACGTGATGGGCAAGCCGATCCTCCACACGGCGGAGGACGCGATCCTGATGTTCACCACCACCGGCCTCGACGCCCTGGTGGTGGAGGACTGGATCGTGGTGAAGTGAGGGGTCGGTCGACGCGCGGGAGCCTTACAGGACCATGGCGGTGCGCGCCGCGCGCATCCCCTCGCCCCGCACGCGGGGAGAGGGGAACCCGCACCCCATGCGATCCAGGTGAGATGGGGGAGCCGACGCCCCGCCTCAGAACAAGCCGGCTAGATCCGACAGCACCGCCACCGGCGCGAGGTCGGCGTACTCGTCCGGCTTCCCCGTGCGGTTGATCCAGGCGCAGGCGAAGCCGAAGGCGGTGGCGCCGGCGATGTCCCAGCGGTTCGAGGAGCAGAACAGCACCGCCTCGGCGGGCACGCCGAGGGCGTCGAGCGCCACGGCGTAGGCGCGCGGATGGGTCTTGAACACGCCGGCCGCGTCGGCCGAGAGCACCGCGTCGAGGCGGGACGCGAGGCCGGCCGAGGCGACCGAGCGGCCGAGCATGGCGTCGTCGCCGTTGGAGAGGATGGCGGTGGACAGGCCGCGCGCGCGCAGGCGCTCCAGCACGCCCGGCACCTCCCCGTAGGCGTCGAGGTCGCGATAGGCGTCGAGCAGCCGGTCGCGCAGGCCCGCGTCGACGTCCGGGTGGCTCGCCAGGGCGAAGTCCAGGGCCCGCTCGGTGAGCTGCCAGAACGGGGCGGTGCAACCGATCAGCGACAGGGTCCAGCTGTATTCGAGCTGCTTCACCCGCCACAGCTCCGACAGCCGCGCCGCCGCCGGCCCGACCGCGTCGGCATGGCGCTGCACCGCCGAATGCACGTCGAACAGGGTGCCGTAGGCGTCGAACACCACGGCGCGGCGGCCGGCGAGAAGCGGTCTTTCCGACATCGCGGGCGCTACTTCTTCTCGAGCACCTCGATCGGGTTGGTGCGCTGGCTCGCGGCCGGCTCGCGCGTGAGGTTCTGGCTTCCCGCTTCCTGCGGGGCCGCCTTGCCGCCCGGCGCGCCGGGACCGCCGGTGGCGGTGCCGCCAGAATTTGGCTGGGTCGGCACCGTGCCGCTGGCGAGCTCGAGGCAGGTCACCATCTCGACGTAGGACGGGTAGCCGCCGGCCTTGTACTGGTCCTCGCACTGGCGCTTGGCCGAGGGCGTGTAGTCGCCCCAGCGGCGCTCGGCCTCCTTCTTCGCGTCCCGCTCGGAGCGCAGGCAGCCCTCGATGTTGGCGTTGTCGCTGACGCTGACGTTGGCCCGGCTCGCCGACTGGCAGGTCTTCTTGATGTCGAGGTTCGGGACCGTGTCGGCCCGCGCGGCGGTGGAGGCCGCCGGTGCGGCGAGGAGGGCGAGCGCCAGGGCCCCGGTGAGCGCGGCGCCGGCAAGGATGCGTGTCGTCATGGTCCGCTCGTCGTCTCTCGGCGTGGGATGCTCGGAAGCTGTGAGGCACAACGCGCGGCACGCCGGAGGGTCCCGCCCGCGGGACAGGAATCCGAGCCCGCCGCGCTCAGGGGCCCGCGTGGGCGGCCCGGAGCGCCGCGTCGAGGTCGGCGAACAGGTCGTCGGGGTCCTCGAGCCCGGTCGAGAGGCGCAGCAGGTCGGGCGGGCACGGCGTGCCCGGTCCCTCGACCGAGGCGCGGTGCTCGATCAGGCTCTCGACGCCGCCGAGCGAGGTCGCGCGCTTCCACAGGCGCACGCGCGCGGCGGTGGCGATCGCCGCGGCCTCGCCCCCGGCCACCCGGATCGACAGCATCGCCCCGAACCCCTGGTCCATCTGCCGCGCGGCGACCGCGTGGCCCGGATCCTCGGGGAGCCCCGGATAGAGCACCCGGGCGACGTGGGCGTGCCGGGCGAGGCGGCCCGCGAGGTCGAGGGCGCCGGCCGATTGCGCAGCGGCGCGCAGGGGGAAGGTGCGCAGGCTCCGCATCAAGAGGTAGGCCTCGAACGGCCCGAGGATCGCGCCGCCGCTCGCGCGGATCGCGCCGATCCGGGTCCAGGCGGCGTCGCGGGCGGCGGTGGCGAGCACGCCGGCGATCACGTCGGAATGGCCGTTCAGGATCTTGGTGCCGGAATGCATGACGAGGTCGGCGCCGAGCCGCAGCGGCCGGGTGTGGAACGGCGAGGCGACGGTGGAGTCGACCGCCAGCCGCGCCCCGGCCGCATGGGCGATCTCGGCCGCGGCGGCGATGTCGGTGACCGTCCAGAGCGGGTTGCCAGGAGTCTCGATCCAGACGAGCTTGGTCCGGCCCGGCCGCATCTCGGCGCGCAGGGCGTCGAGGTCGTCCATCGCCACGAAATCGAGGTCGAGCCGGCGCCGCGGCGCCTCCTCGCGCAGCCAGCGCTTGAGGGCCCAGTACATCACCGCCGGCGCGACCACGTGGTCGCCGGGCTCCAGCGCGCCGAACACCGCCGTCGCCGCCGCCATGCCGGAGCCGAACAGCATCGCGGCCGGCGCCTCCTCCAGCATCGCCAGCACGGCTTCCGCCTCGCGTACCGTCGCGTTGTCGGGCCGCGCGTAGGAGAAGCCGGAGGAATAGCCGTTGTCGGGGTCGCGGATGAAGGTGGTCGAGACGTGCAGCGGCGCCACCACCGCGCGGGTCACCGGCTCGACATGCCCCATCGCCTGGGCGGCGAGCGTCCGCTTCGACCATCCGGCGGCGCGAGGGTCGGCGTCGTCCGTCGGGTTGCGTGAGGTCATGGCCGCGTCCGATGTTGCGTGGCGGGAGATCGTTCGACGGTCCGGATGCGGCTCGCGCCGCGTCCCTTCCCTTCATCGTCCCTTCCCCGCACGAGGGGAGGAAGACGCGCGGGTTTCCTATAGCCTCCGAACGCCGCGGCTGCCACGATCCGGGCCGGGGCCGCCTCCGAGGTCCCCGTCGGGTTTCGTCCATGCAGACCGCCAGCCGCGCCGCGTCCACGCAAGCCTCGTCCACGCAAGCCTCGCCGACGCGGGTTCCGATCCGCCCGGCCCTTCCCTGGTGGCTGCGCCTGCCCGCCGCGATCCTGCCGGTGGGGGCGACCTCGCTCATCGGCGGGCTGTCGACGGCCCCCGAGATCGACGGGTGGTACGCCGGCCTCGCCAAGCCCGCCTTCAACCCGCCGAACGCGGCCTTCCCGATCGCCTGGACAATCCTCGACGTGCTGATGGTCGTCTCAGCTTGGCGCCTGCTCGGCGCCCGCCCGGCCACCGGCCCGTCGCGCCGGGGCTGGTGGCTGGCGATCGCCGCCTTCGGCGTGCAGCTCGCGCTCAACGCCGCCTGGACGCCGACGTTCTTCGCCCGCCACGCGCTGGGTGCCGGCCTGGTGGTGGTGGCGGCCCTCCTCGTGATGATCCTGTGGACGATCCGCCTGAGCTGGCGGATTGACCGGATCGCGGCGTGGCTTCTGGTGCCCTACGCCGCCTGGGTCGCCTTCGCGTCCCTGCTCAACGCGGCGATCTGGCGGCTGAACTGACGCGGCGCGCCGGCACCCCACGCCCCGGACCGTGGGGCCAAAAAATCCTCGCCGTCCGGCGTGGCGCCCCGGCCCGGCCCGATGCTGCCGTGCGCCCATGCCCGCCGGTGACCGGCCCCGGTTCGTCGGCGTCGGCGCCTCCGGGGCCGAGGGCCTTCGCGACATCCGGGCGCTCCTCGTCGCCCTCCCGGCGCCGCTCCGGGCCGTCCTCCTCGTGCTGCTCCGCCCCTGGGACCGGCCGAGCCACCTCCGCGCGATCCTGGCGCAGGCCTGCCCGCCCCCGGTCCTGATCGCGGACGCGGGCGAACGCTTCGAGCCGGGCCGCATCGACATCGGCGAGCCGGCCCGGCACCCGATCCTGGCCGACCGCAGCTTCGGCGAGATCGTCGCCGACCCGATGCGGCTGCACGGCAACCGCGCGGTCGACCTGCTCTTCCATTCCGTGGCCCGGCACGGCCGCGGGCGGATGATCGGCGTGGTGCTGTCCGGCTCCCTCGACGGCGGCGCCCGCGGGCTCGCCGCGATCCATCGCGCCGGCGGGCTCACCAGGGTGCTCACGCCCGAGCCGCCGCCCCGCCACGGCATGCCCGAGAGCGCGATCGCTCGCGACGGCCCGATCGCCACGATCGGCAGCCCGAGGACGATCGCCGCGGCGATCGCGGCGGACGATCCTCCGGGGATCGCGGGGGAGGCGGCGCCGCAGGCGGAGCCGGCC
>NZ_VRVH01000344.1:0-4501 GCF_008040095.1 Methylobacterium sp. WL6
CGCCCGGCCCGTAGGCGAGGTCCAGCGCCTCGGCATGGCGCTCGCGGAACGCGGCGCTGCGCGCGCGCCAGCCGGCGACGATGGCGGCGCTGTCGGCCACCGCACCGGAATTGTCGTAGGCCCGGCTCAGCGCCGCGCGGTCGAGGTCTTGCCAATCGGTCGTCTCGGGCATGGTCGCCGGCCTCTGGTTTGCGATCGTGCTCATGCCGCAGCCGTTCGATCAGGCGCCAGGCCCTCCGAAGCAGGCGCGGGCCCCCTCTCCCGGGCGGGAGAGGGCTGGGGTGAGGGATGAGAACCGTCCGGAGAGGTCACGCCCCTCACCCCCACCCTCTCCCCCTGGGAGAGGGGGCCGCGTCGCGGCTCCGAGACGGATACGATCCTCGCTGCCGCAGCCACCTCAGGCCGCCTTCGGCGCATGGTGGCTGTGGAGCTGGGCCGAGAGCATGCGGCGCACGTCGTTGAAGGCGGGGCTCGACACGTCGCGGCGGCGGGGGAGGTCGATCGCGTGCACCGCCTCGATCCGGCCGGGGCCGGGCGACATCATCACGATGCGGTCGGCGAGGAAGATCGCCTCCTCGATCGCGTGCGTCACGAACAGCACGGTGAGGCCGGTGCGGCTCCACAGGTCGAGCAGCTCGTCCTGCAGCCGCTCGCGGGTCATCGCGTCGAGCGCCCCGAACGGCTCGTCCATCAGCACCACCTCGGCCTCGTTGGCGAGCACGCGGGCGATGGCGACGCGCTGCTTCATGCCCCCCGAGAGCTGGTGCGGGTAGGCGTCGGCGAAGGCCGCGAGGCCGACGAGGTCGATGTAGCGGGCGGCGGTGTCGCGCACCTCCGCGGCCGGGCGGCCCCGCGCCTTCGGGCCGAAGCCGATGTTGTCGCGCACGCTGAGCCAGGGGAACAGGCCGTAATCCTGGAACACCATCCCGCGGCTCGGGCCCGGGCCGGGGATCGGCTTGCCCCACATCAGGGCCTCGCCGCCGGTGGCCGCCTCGAAGCCGGCCACGATCCGCAGCAGGGTGGACTTGCCGCAGCCCGAGGCCCCGAGCAGGCAGACGAACTCGCCGCGGCGCACGGTGAGGTTGGCGCCGCGCAGGGCCTCGGTGCTGCGCCCCTGCGAGCGGTAGGTCTTGGAGACGTCGCGCACCTCGACGATCGGCAGGGTCGGGTCAGCCATCCGAGGATCTCCGGTTCTCAACCATGCGCGGGGCTCCACGCGAGCAGGCGGCGCCCGATCTCCATGACGATCCGGTCGGAGACGAACCCGGCGACGCCGATCACCACCATGCCGCAAATGACGATCTCGGTGCGGGAGAGCTGGCGCGCCTCCATGATGATCGCGCCGAGACCCGTCTGCACCCCGGTCATCTCGCCCACCACGATGACGACCCAGGCGAAGCCGAGGCCGAGGCGCAGGCCGGTGAAGATCGAGGGCAGGGCGGCCGGCAGCACGACGCGGGCGAACTGCGCCGTCCCCGTGCATCCGAGCATGGCCGCGGCCTCGAACAATCGCGGCTCGACCGAGCGCACGCCGAAGATCGTGTTGACGAGGATCGGGTAGAACGCCCCGAGGAAGACCAGGAAGTAGGCCGAGCGCGGCCCGAGCCCGAACAGGATCATCGCCAGCGGCAGCCATGCGGTGACGGGCACCGGCCGCAGGATCTGGAAGGTCGGGTCGAGCAGCGCCCGCATCAGCGGCACGCGTCCGATCAGCAGCCCGAGCGGCAGGGCGGCGGCCGCGGCCAGCGCGAACCCGCCGAAGACGCGGGCGAGCGAGGCGGCGAGATGCGTCCACAGCGTGCCGCTGAAGGCGTCGTCGTTGATCCCGCCGACGGCCAGATCCCGCATCTCGGTCCAGACCTCGGCCGGCGGCGGGATCAGGCTGTAGGGTCTCCCGACGGTGGCGAGGTGCCAGACCAGCGCGAGCGCGACGGGGAGGGCGAGCGCGAGGGCGGGCGCCGTCAGGCGCCGGAGGATGCTCACGGCGAACGAGGCCCGGTCGCGATGGCGTGGAGCGCGGGTCCCCTCTCCCGTTCGGGAGGGGGACAGGGCGAGGGGCATGACCTCTCCGGACAGACCCGACTTCTCACCCCAACCCTCTCCCGAACGGGAGAGGGGGAGCGCCGCGTCGCCGGCGGCGGCCGATCCGGCCTCCGTCGCTGCCATCGCGTTCATGTCACGCGTCCCGCATCGCGTCGACGAAGGTGGTGTCGATGAAGCCGGGCTCGGGCAGGCGCTTGATCTGCTTGAGGGCGAGCATGTGCTGGGCGTAGGCCTCGGCCTTCTTGACCTCGTCCGGGCCGAGCTGCCACGTCAGGTCGACGTTGGGGGCCGAGATTGCCAGCGCCTCGCGCTTCTGGCCGAGCTTGGCCACCGCCATGTCGATCATCGCGTCGCGGTTCTTGGCCGCGAACTCGGTGCCCTTGCGGTGGATCTCCAGCATGGTGCGCACGAGGTCCGGCTTGCTCGCGATCGTGTCGCGGTGGGTGCCGAACACCATGTTGAGCGAGCCCATCGCGGTGCCGTAGGGGTACTCGACGAGCTGGCCGACGCCGCTCGACAGGCTGACGCCGGGGGCGGGCTCGGCGCCGACATAGGCGTCGATGTCGCCCCGCGCCAGGGCGATGTGCATCTCCGAGAACGAGATCCGCACCGGCACGATGTCCCGGATCGACAGCCCCTCCATCCGCATGCGCTCGAGGGCGAACACCTCCTGCGTCGAGCCGGGCCACAGGGCGACGCGCTTGCCCTTGAGGTCCTTGATCGCGCGGATGTCGGAATCCTTCCTGGAGATGATCGCCATGCCGCCGTTGCAGGTCGAGGCGATCACCGTCAGCGGCTCGCCGGCGGCCGCGCCCAGCGTCGCAGAGGCGATGCCGAAGGTGCCGAAATCCACCGACTTGGTGACCACCGCGTTCTTGCACTCGGTCGGGCTCTCGAACGGGATCACCTCGACCCGGGTGCCCGCCGGCGTGAAGCGCTCGTAGAAGTACGGCGCGATCGAGTGGATCAGCTTGAGCGAACCCATGCGGATCGTCACCGGCTCCGCCGCCCGGGCGACGAACGGGGCCGAGACCAGCCCGGCCCCGAGGCCGGCGAGGAGGGTGCGGCGGTCGATCATGGCTTCACTCCGGGGTCGGCGACGATTTGGAGCCTAGTTGCGCCGACCGTTGCAAACGAGTGCTCGTTCGGGATCGTGCCGTTGCGGTTCGGGCAACGGGTGGCCTAGGCTTGCCGGAGCGGGTTGCAGGACCCGTGCCCGAAGCGGGTCTTGGCGATGAAGCACACCCGGACGCTGGCCTGCATCGCCGAGATCGCCCGAAGCGGCTCGATCCGCCGGGCGGCCGAGCGCCTGAACATCGCGCCCTCGGCGCTGACCCGTCAGGTCCAGGACATCGAGTACGAGCTCGGCACGCCGATCTTCGAGCGGCTGGCGCAGGGGATGCGGCTCAACGCGGCCGGCGAGCTGCTGGTCCGGCACGCGCGCGACCAGCTCGCCGACCTCGAGCGGGTGCGCTCGCAGATCGCCGACCTCTCCGGGGTCCGGCGCGGGCACGTGGCGCTCGCCTGCAGCCAGGCCTTCGTCACGCAGGTGGTGCCGGAGGAGGTCCAGGCCTATCGCGGGCGGTTTCCGCTGGTCGGGTTCACGGTGCAGGTCCGCGACCACGTCCAGGCGGTGGCGGCGCTGACCGCGTTCGAGGCCGACCTCGCCCTGGTGCTGCAGCCGCCGCCCTCGGCCGACCTGCACGTTTTGTATTCCTGCCGCCAGCCGCTCTGCGCGCTGATGCGGGCCGGCCATCCCCTCGCCCGCGAGACCGGGCCGGTGCGCCTGCGCGACTGCCTCGCCCACGCGATGGCGCTGCCCGACCGGTCGCTGGCGATCCGCCTGCACCTCGAGCAGGCCCTGGCGCGGCGGGGGGTGCCGCTCGGGCCGGTGGTCGAATCGAGCTCGCTCGAGTTCCTGCGCAACCTCGTGCTGCGCGAGGAGGCGGTCAGCCTGCAGGTGCCGAGCGGCATCCCCGACGATCCCCGCCTCGTCAGCCGCCCGATCGACGGGCGCGACCTCGACCCGATGGTGATGATCCTCGGGCAGCTGCGCGGGCGCCTGCTCTCCGTCGCCGCGGCGAAGTTCGCCGACCAGCTCACCCAGAGCCTCGACCGGCGGCAGGCGGGAGCCTGAGGCGCGGGAGCGAAACCGCGCCCGCCGACTTTCCCGTGCGGGCCAACCAGGACAGCGACGCCATGAAGACCGACCGACGCCTGATCTACGCGAGCGAGAACGGCGACCGCTGGTGGCTCCGCCGCGCCGACGGCGCCGAGGCCGTGATCCTGCACGAGCCGAACGCGTCGTCCGGCGGCCGCACCTCCGAGACCGCGATCGGCGCCTTCCTGCGCGCCGGCGCGGGCGGACCGGAGCACCGGGCCCTGCTCGACCTGATCGGCACGCTGGTCGACCAGCCGCCCGCCGCCCCGCCGGCCCGTCGGATCAGGCCAGCTCCTC
>NZ_VRVH01000345.1:0-4436 GCF_008040095.1 Methylobacterium sp. WL6
GCGCGGCCGCGAAGGCCGGGCGCGCCGAAGCGGCTGCCGGTGGCGGCCTCGATCTCGGCGCGCAGCAGCCGGATCGTGCGGCCGACGGGAAACAGCGTGTCGGGAAGGATCGGGCGCATCACCATTTCGGTCGAGGGCTCCGGGCCGGGCGGGTCGCGCGGCGGCGCCCGGCATCGCCTGCCGGGATCCCGCGACCCATCGTGAGGGCCGAGCGACGGGTCGCGCCGGCCTCGACGCGTTCCTGCCCGGACCCGCGGGCTTTAGCCCAATTCATCCGCGGCAGGCGAATGCTTCCTGGGGCGGGCGGATGAGCCGGACATGAACGGACACCCCCCGGACATATCGCCGCCGCGATTGGCTCCTAGCTCGTTACCCGTTCGGGGCCGGCCGCGACGGCGTTGCGGGACGGCCACGGCCCGGCGGAATCGTGCGGGGCGGAACGGCCCCGGATTGCCGGGCCGCCTCGGCCGTGCGACCCGTGGTGGCTGCCCCGTCCCGTCCGCTGAAGGTACAGAGCGCTCCGGAATGCTTCAGCCTCGCCCAGATTCCGTCGATGCGAGCCCGGCGACGTTCCTCTTCCTCCAGGGCCTCGCCTCGACCTTCTTCTCCGATCTCGGCGGCGCCCTGGCCGCCCGCGGGCATCGGGTGCGGCGGATCAACTTCTGTCCCGGCGACTGGCTGTTCTGGCGCGGCGACGCGGACCATTACCGCGGCACCCGGCCCGGCTGGGAGCGCTGGCTCGACGCCTACGTCGCCACCCACGGCGTGACCGACATCGTCCTGTTCGGCGATTGCCGCCCCTATCACGTCGTCGCGCGCGCCGTCGCGGTCGCCCGCGGCCTGCGCGTCCACGTGTTCGAGGAGGGCTACATCCGCCCGAACTGGATCACCTGCGAGCTCGGCGGCGTGAATGGGTACTCGACCCTGCCGAAGACCGCCGAGGGCGTCCGGGCGCTGGCGCGCCGCCTGCCGCAGCCTGGCCGCGCGATGCCCTCGACCGGCGACATGGCCCTGCGCAGCATCTGGGACGTCGGCTACAACGTCGCCAACGTCTGCTTCCCCTACCTCTACCCGCGCTTCCGCAGCCACCGCCCGACGCATATCGCGATGGAATATGCCGGCTGGATCAAGAAGTTCTCCCGCCGCGGCCGGACCAGGCGCGAGGCCGCCCGCTGCAACGAGATCTACAACGCGGTCGGCTGCGACTACTTCCTGCTGCCGCTCCAGCTCGACAGCGACTACCAGATCCGCGTGCACTCCCCCTTCCTCGGGGTCGAGGGCTTCATGGACCGGGTGATCAAGTCCTTCGCAGAGGCCTCGCAGGCGCCGACCCGGCTGCTGGTGAAGCTCCACCCCCTCGATGCCGGCCTGATCAACTGGCGCAAGTTCGCCCGCGCCTCGGCCCGCCGCCACGGGGTGAGCGAGCGCCTCGACTTCATCGACGGCGGCGAGCTGCCCAGCCTGATCGCCGGCGCCCGTGGCGTGGTGATCGTCAACAGCACCGTCGGCATGCTCTCGCTGGAGATGGGCCGGCCGACGATGGCGCTCGGCACCGCGATCTACAACATGCCCGGCCTCACCCATCAGGGCGACATCGACGGGTTCTGGACCGCACCGACCGCTCCGGATCTCGGCCTGATGTCGGATTTCCGCCGCGTGGTGCTGCACCGGACGCAGGTGAACGGCGGCTACTTCTCCAAGGCCGCCATCGCCCGCGCCGTCGCCGCGACGGTCCCGCGGATGGAGGCGGCGCTCCCCGACGCCCGGGTCGCGGCCGCCCGGACGATCCGCGAGGGCGAGGCCGATGCCGGCCGTCTCGCCGAGGTGTATTGATTCGGCCGACCGGCGCGCGGTAGCACCCGGATCATGCCCCACATCCTGATCACCGGCGCGTCGAGCGGCATCGGCGCGGCGCTCGCCCGCCGCTATGCCCTGCCCGGAAACCGCCTGACCCTCAACGCCCGCGACCGCGGCCGCCTCGAAACGGTGGCCGCCGCGTGCCGCGCCCGCGGCGCCGCAGCGACGGTCGTGCCCCTGGACCTGCGCGACCGCGAGGCGGTCCGCGCCTGGATCAGGACCCTCGACGGGGATGACCCGATCGACCTCGTGATCGCCAATGCCGGCGTCAACGGCGGCCATCCGACCGGCGAGGTCGAGAGCGAGGACGTCGCCTTCGAGACCCTCGACATCAACCTCGTCGGCTGCCTCAACGTCGTGCTGCCCTGCGTCACCGCCATGGCGGCCCGGGGGCGCGGGCAGATTGCCCTGATCTCCTCGCTCGCCGCCTACGCGCCGCTCGCCGACGCACCATCCTACAGCGGCACCAAGGCGGCGCTGGTCGCGCATGGGCAGGCCCTGCGCGCCAAGCTCGCGCCGAGGGGCGTGCGGGTCAACGTGGTGATGCCGGGCTACGTGAAGACGCCGATGGGCGGCCAGCTCAAGGGCTGGCGGCCACTCGAGATGAGCGCCGATCAGGCCGCCGAGCGCATCGCCCGCGGGCTGGTGCGCAACCGGGAGATCGTCACCTTCCCGAGCGTGCTCTTCCACCTCGCCCGGGCCGGCCTCGTCGCACCGGAATTCCTGCGCACCGCCGCCATGCGCGCCTTCCGCTTCCAGCTGCGGCCGCGCCGCTGATGCCCAAGCCCAGCATCGCGCTCTTCGCGCTGGAAGCGCTGCCGAACGCGCGTGCGGTGCGCCGGTTCGTGGCCGACCACGCCGCGGAGATCGCCTTCGTCGGCCTGTCGAATGCCGAGCGGCCCTCGACCGGCGGCCTCGTCGGGCAGGTCCGGCGCCATCTCGCCCGCTCCGGGCCGGCCTTTCTGCCCTACCTCGCGGTGAATTTCGGCCTGCCCGACCTGCTCCGCCCGGTCGCGCCGCTGACCCAGCGCATCGCCCGCACCACCGGCTCGCCCGAGGCGACGCCGCTCGCGACCCTGTGCCGGCGGCACGGCATCCCGACGCTGACGGTCGACGACGTCAACGGTGCCGACGTCGCCGATCTCCTGCGGCGGCACGGGCCGGACCTGATCGTCACCTTTCACTTCGACCAGATCCTGGCGGGCGAGACGATCGCGCGGGCGCGGCTCGGTGGCCTCAACGTCCATCCCGGCCTGCTGCCGCGCCATCGCGGGCCGGTGCCGACGATCCATGCGCTGGCCGAGGGGCCGGACGCCTTCGGCGTGACGGTCCACCGGCTCGCCGTGGCGATCGATGCCGGCGCGATCCTCGAGCAGGCGCCGGTCGCGCTGCCCGCGGACGTGACCGCGACCCGCGCCGCCGTACTGCTGCACGAGCACGGCCGGAACCTGCTCGATGCGGTGCTGGCCGATATCGCCCGCGACGGCGCGGTGCCGGAAGGCCGCACCGTGCCGGTGCTGCCCTATTGCCCGTTCCCGGATGCCGGCTTCCTCAAGGCGATGCGCCGCCGGGGCCGCTATCTCACCGATGTTGGCGACCTGCGCGAAGCCCTGAGCCTGTCGGCGCGCGGCGCTTGATACGGCGGCCTAGGTGATGCGGCGGACCGGAGCGCGCCGGTAGGCGACGCGGGCCAGAACCACGGCGCCTCCGAGCTGCAGGAAGCCGTTCTCGGCGAGGTCGGACGGCGCCAGGTGCCAGTGGACCAGCCCGCGCGTGAGCGCGTTCAGGGCCATGAGGACGAGGCAGAAGGCGGCGGCGGCAAGCAGCGCGGCGACGAAATCGGGCATGGCTCGGCATCCCACTCTCGGACGATGCCGGCCGCCGCAAGAACCGCGCCGGTCGCGTCAGGCCGTCGCCCGCATCGACGCCTGCTCGCCGAAGGTCGAGAACCAGGCGGCCAGGCCCGGTCGGCTCGCGCGCCAGCCGAGCTCGGCGAAGCGCAGGTCGAGGTAGCCGAGGGCGCAGGCGAGCGCGATGGTGCCGATGTCGACGCCCGCGAGCGACGGCGCCTGCGTCTCGAACCAGTCGAGGGCGCTGACGATCTTGGCGGTCTGCCCGTCCATCCACGCCTGCGAGCGCTCGGATTCGGGTCGCGCGGTCAGCTCGTAGCGGATCAGCAGGGCGGCATCGAGCACCGCGTCGGCGGTCGATTGCAGGTTCAGCGCGGCCCAGCGCGCTGCGCCCGGCGCCGGGAACAGGTGGCCGCCAGCGAGCGCATCGAGGTACTCGCAGATCACCCGGCTGTCGGCGATCGCCGCGCCGTCGTCGAGGATCAGGGTCGGGACCTGCGCCAGCGGATGCACGCTCAGCACGCGCCCGTCCCGGGTCACCGGGTGGACGGCGCTCGGCAGCGTCTCGATGCGCTCGGCCAAGCCGAGCTCGTGGGCCGCCACCATCACCTTGCGGACGAAGGGCGAGGTCGGGGAATGGAACAGCTTCATCGGGGTCTCGTCGGCGTGGGCGGCGCGATCAGCGCCGGGCGGCGGGTTTGGCCGGGACGGTGCCGGCCGTCGCCGCCC
>NZ_VRVH01000346.1:0-4380 GCF_008040095.1 Methylobacterium sp. WL6
CCGCTAGCTTGACCCGCACGTCCCGGCCTTCGACCGCGACGGTCGCGGCCCGGCGGGGCAGGGCGCGGCCGGCGACGAGCGCGTGGCGCAGGCCGATCGTCGCGGTCTCGGAGAAGCACGCGGCGACCACGGCATCGAGGGCGTCGGCGCGGGCGAGCAGGCGGACATGCGCCATCATTCGGCCCTTCTTGCCGAAGACCGGCATCTGCACGACGTCGAGCACGTCGTCCCGCATCCGCAGGCGGTCGAGCCCCATGGCCAAGTCCTCGCCGGACTGGTCGTCGACCTCGAACTCGATCACCGCGATCGTGCGATGGTCCGGATGCGTCTCCGGCGCCGCCATCGGGGCCGCGTCATCGAAGGCGAGCACCCGCACGCAGTTGCTCAGGCCGGGCAGGCGCCTGGTGCCGAAGCCGACGCCGGAGCGCCCGAGACGGCGCGGGCCGCTCGGCGCCGATCCGGCCCCGCCGCAGAGATGGCGCAGGATCGCGGCGCCGGTGGGCGTCACCCGCTCGCCCGGCACGCCGTCGTCGCGGGTCGGGAAGCCGTCGAGCAGCAGCGCGGTCGCCGGGGCCGGTACCGGCAGCAGGCCGTGCTGCGTGCGCACCATCCCGGAGCCGAGGGGGAGGGCGCCGACGCTCCATCGCGTGGCGCCGAGCGCGGCGACGAGGTGGGCGGCGGCGACGATGTCGGCGATCGAATCCCAGGCGCCGACCTCGTGGAACGCCACCTGCTCGACCGCGATGCCGTGCACGCGCGCCTCCGCCTCGGCGAGGTGGCCGAAGATCGCGAGCGCGTGCCCGCGCACCGCCGCTTCGAGATCGGCACGTTCGAGCGCGACGCGGATCTCGGACCACGGGCGGTGATCGTGACCGTGGTCGCCCGCGTGGGCGTGGGCGTGCGACGGGCCGTGCGCAGGATCGTGATCGTGGGGGCCGTGCGCGTGATGGCCGTGCGCGTGCCGGTCCGCGCCCTGCGGCGCGGGACCGGGCTCGCCGGGCCCGGAGACCAGGAAGCGGCTGCCCTGGAGCACGCCGTCGTTGTGCGGCAGCACGCGGCAGGCGACGCCCGCCCGGCTCGCCGCGCGGACGCTCGCCGACACGCCCTCGGCGTGCTCGGGAAAGGCGTCGAGGAGGGCGGCGACGAACATGTCGCCGGCCATGCCGCCGACCGCGTCGAGGTGGATCTGCATGCCTGTCCGATGGTGGAGCGGGCGAAAGGCCCGTCGGTTCGAACACCAGATCGGCCGGAAAGGTTTCGCGGCAAGGCCCCGCGGCCGAGCCCCGGCGAGGCGGATGGCCGCGCCGGCCGGCGGGTGCCGGGCCCGGCGCCGGCATGATAGCGGTCGGGCCGCAGCCGCAGGCTTTCGGACGATCGTGCCGGATGGTCGGGCCTTCCCAACGTCAGGACCCTCATGACACGCCTCCCGCTTCTCGCCCTCGCCGGCCTCCTGTCGATCGGCGGCGCCCAGGCCGCCCCGGTCGTCGAGCGCCTGCGCGGCACGATCGAGGCGGTCGCGCCCGGCGCGATCACCCTGAAGACCATCGACGGCGTGTCGGAGACGATCGCGCTCGGCGACGACACCAAGTTCGTCTCGGTGGTCAAGGCCAGCCTCGACGACGTGAAGGAGGGCACCTTCATCGGCACCGCCACCAAGGGCGAGAGCCCGCGCACCGCGATCGAGGTCGTGCTGTTCCCCGAAGCCATGCGCGGCACCGGCGAGGGCCATTACGGCTGGGACGCGATCCCCGACACCACCGCCGGCGGCGCCCGGGTGAAGAGCGCCATGACCAACGGCACGGTCAAGGCCGACGCCCCGGCCCCCCGGGTGAAGAGCGCGATGACCAACGGCACCGTGTCGGCCAGCGCCGCCGGCGGCGGGGAGCGCACGCTGACCGTGACCTACAAGGACGGCGCGCAGACGGTGGTCGTGCCGCCCCAGGTGCCGGTGGTGACCTTCGAGCCGGCCGACCGGGCGGTCCTGAAGCCCGGCGCCAAGGCCTTCGTCACCGCGGCCCGCGACGGCAGCGCGTTGAGTGCCCGCCGGGTCGCCGTCGGCAAGGACGGGCTGACACCGCCGATGTAGGCGTCGCGCCCCGATCGCGCGGGCGGGCCGGGGATTCCGACCCGCCCGCCGCCCCGCCCGCGTTCGTCGTCACACGGACGTCATGGGGACGTGGGGAGAAGCGGCCCCGAGCCGCGTTCCAGCCGGCGCTTCAGGAGACGACGGCGATGCGTGCGATCCTCAACGGCGTCATCGTCGCCGGCCTGCTCGGCACCGCCGCCGCGGCGGCCGAGCGCCCCCGCAACGTGATCCTGTTCGTCCCCGACGGGATGCGCGCCGGGATGGTCACCCCGGAGACCGCGCCCGCCATGGCGGCGCTGCGCGACCAGGGCGTGAACCTCGCCAACAGCCATTCGCTGTTCCCGACCTTCACCACCGCCAACGGCTCGGCGATGGCGACCGGCCACCACCTCGGCGACACCGGCGACTTCTCGAACACGATCTACGTCGGCAAGCCGGTTGCGGCGCAGAACGGGACGGTGACGCCCTTCGTCGAGAACGATGCGGTGCTCGGCGAGATGAACGGCTTCTTCAACGGCGACTGGCTCAACGAGGAGACGGTGCTGCGGGCCGCCGCCAAGGCCGGGATCAGCACCGCGGCGATCGGCAAGCTCGGGCCGACCCTCAACTTCGACAACACCAGCCGCGACGGCGCCCCGACGATCATCGTCGACGACGACACCGGCTCGGCGCGCGGCATCCCCTTCAGCGCCGAGATGCGGGGCCTGCTGGCGGCCGGCGGCCTGCCGCTGGCCGCCCCCTCGCGCGGGGAGAACGGCAAGGCCGGCGACGCGACGACGCCGGGCACGCTGGTCGCCAACGTCGCGCAGCAGGCCTACTTCGTCGACGTCGCCACGAAGGTCGTGCTGCCGCTGTTCAAGGCCCGCGGAAAACCGTTCGTGCTGGTCTACTGGTCGCGCGATCCGGACGCCGTGCAGCACAACCACGGCGACAGCCTGGGCAAGCTCGTGCCCGGCATCAACGGGCCGACCTCGCTCGCCGGCATCCGCAACGCCGACGACAACCTCGCGGCGCTGCGCCGGGCGCTGGACGCGCTCGGGCTGGCCGACACCACCGACATCGTCGTCGCCGCCGACCACGGCTTCTCGACCATCTCGAAGGAGAGCGCGACGAGCCCGTCGGCGAAGACCGCGCTTCCCGGCGTGCCCGCGGGGCAGCTGCCGCCGGGCTTCCTCGCGCTCGACCTCGCGGCCGCCCTCGGCTTGCCGCTGCACGAGCCCGATGCGAGCGCCGCCCCCGTCCTCGCCGGCCAGCGGCCGAAGCTCGGCAACGCCCTGCTCGGCCCCGACCCGAAGGCGCCGGACCTCGTCGTCGCGGTCAACGGCGGCTCGGACCTCGTCTACCTGCCGAAGGGCGACAGGGCGCTCGCCGCGCGCACGATCGCGGCGCTCCTGGCGCAGGACTACGTCAGCGGCCTGTTCGTCGACGACGCGCTCGGGCGCTTCCCCGGCACGCTGCCGCTCTCGGCGGTGAACCTGAAGGGCGAGGCCGCGACGCCGACGCCGGCGATCGTCGTCAACTTCCGCTCGTACAGCACCGGCTGCGCCAACCCAGAGACCTGCGTCGTCGAGGTCGCCGACACGGCGCTGCAGCAGGGCCAGGGCATGCACGGCAGCTTCAGCCGGGCCGACACCCACAACTTCATGGCCGCGATCGGCCCGAGCTTCAAGGCCGGCTTCGTCGACCCGCTGCCGGTGAGCAACGCCGATCTCGGGCAGACGCTCGCCGCCCTGCTCAAGCTCGAGATCCCCGCCAAGGGCCGCCTGATCGGCCGCCCGATGCGGGAGGCGATGCGGGAGGCTCCGGTGCCGCAGGCGCAGGCCGGCACGCTCCGCTCGGAACCGTCGCCGGCGGGCCTGACCACGGTTCTGCGCTTCCAGCAGGTCGGGGACCAGCGCTACTTCGATGCGGCCGGGTTCCCGGGGCGGACGTTCGGGCTGGAGTGAGGCCGCCGGCCGAGGCGCCCGACGCCGGGCGTTTGCCATCACGACGGATTCGCGGCCGGCCGGACCGGCATCGAGTCGCCTCGCGGCGGCGCGGGCGCTACCGTGGGTTCGCCGAGACCGGGCCGTGCGGCCCGGTCCCAGGAACAGGAGTCGTCCGATGAGCACCGCCCGCATCCTGCCCGTGATCCTGTGCGGCGGCTCGGGCACGCGGCTGTGGCCGGTATCGCGCGAGAGCATGCCGAAGCAGTTCGCGCGGCTGGTGGACGCGTCGGAATCGACGTTCCAGGCCACCGCGCGGCGGGTGGGCGACGCGGCGGTCTTCGCCCGGCCGGCGGTGATCGCGGCGGC
>NZ_VRVH01000347.1:0-4368 GCF_008040095.1 Methylobacterium sp. WL6
GATGCGCGGCGAAGCGGAACGCCCGGGCAGCGCCGGCTCAGCCGCCGCTGCCCGGGCGTTCCGCTTCGCCGCGCATCGCGTTGAGGACGCGGCGCCGGGCCTGGGGATCGCGGATCGAGAGCCAGAGCTGCAGCAGGGACGCCAGCTCGCCGAGCTCGCCGGCCGACTGTGCTCCGACCTCTCGCTCTCCGGCCTCTCGCTCTCCGGCCCCTTGCGCTCGGTCCCCGTGCGCTCCGGCCGCGAAGGCTTCCACGGGCAGCCCGAGGGCGTCGGCGATCGCTTGCAGGGAATGCACATTGTCGTTGACCATGCCATCGGTACGAACGTACCGGTCGGAAGGTTGCCGGTTTGAATACAAAATCCATACAATTCGGCCGCGGATCGCCACACGCTTTCGTGAGGGGATCGCGTCGCGGCGCAGGCGACCGTTCTCAGGCCGGCGGATCGTCGCGCAGGATCCGCATCGCGCTTCCCTCGGCCTCGTGCCGGTGGATCGGCTCGACGCGGCCGCCGAGGTGGCGGCCGAGGAAGGCTTCGGCCCGGGCGTGGAAGGCGAGGCTTTTCTCCGGCCGGGCGAAGCCGTGGCCCTCGTCGGGGAACAGCAGGTAGGTGACCGGGATGCGCTTGGCGACGAGCGCCGCGACCATCTGGTCGGATTCCGCCTGCCGCACCCGCGGATCGTTCGCGCCCTGCGCGATCAGCAGCGGCACCCGGATCCGGTCGGCGACGGTGGACCGGCGAGCGCGCGCGGTCGACCGCGTAGGCCAGCGGGTCGGTGGTTCTCGTCGCCGTCCGTGTCCTGCAGGTAGAGCAGGTGGCGCCCATCATAGGCCCATTCGTAGTCGCGGATGCCGCGGTGGCGGTCCGCGGTCACCGGCGCGCCGGAAGCCGGGTCGCCGGCCGGCCCGACCCGGAGGTTCAGCACGCCCTCGACCGGCGCGAGCCAGGCCAGCCGCGTCCCGTCGCGGCTGATCCGGTAGGCGGTCCGCAGCGGGTTGCCGAACAGGTGCGCCCGCGGGATCAGCTCGATCATCGAGGTCGTCCTCCCGCGCCGCCGGCCCGCGGCCGCTCCGCCCGGCATTCGGACCGGAGCGCCCCGGTTCCGCAAGCCCGGCGCTCCTCAAGGGCACCCGGCGTCGGGCCGGCCGTGCACGCGGTCGAGGGCCGTGGCCAGGGCGGTGGCCAGCGCCGGCTCCAGCGTCTGCAGCTCGGCGAGGTGGGCCGTCGTCAGCTGCTGCAGCACCGCCATCGCCTTCGGCGTCAGCGTCAGCGCCATGCGGCGCCGGTCCCGGGCCTCCGCGGCCTTGGTCAGGAAGCCCTTGTCGACCATGCGCGCGACCAGCTCCGCCGCGGTCTGCGGCGCGATCAGCAGCTGCTCGGCCACGAACCCCACGGTGGGCGGCCCGTCATGCCCGGCGATCGCCAGCAGCGCCTGATGCTGCTGCGCCGGCAGGCCGACCTTGCCGGCCGCCGCCTCGCTGAAGGCGAGGAAGCGCCGCAGCTCCAGCCGGAAGCGCGCGATCGCGGCATAGGCCTCCCGCGAGAGGACGGGCCCCGCATCCGAATCCATCGGGCATCTCCGGTCAGGGGTTTAATATATCGTATTACGATATATATCGGGCGTCACCGCATCCTACAGGAGGTTCGACCGCATGCAGGCCACCCAGCCAGCCGCGCCCGCCGGGCGTCGGGCTCTCGGCGATTTCCGGACCGACCGACGCCTCGTCCGCCTCTGCGCCATGGCCGTGATCATCGGCCTCGGCAGCACGGTCGCGGCCTGGGCCCTGCTCGCGCTGATCGCCGTCGTGACGAACCTCGTCTGGTTCGGCCGGGTCGACACGACGGCGACCTCGCTGGCGCGGGCGACGCCGTCGCTCTGGATGGTCTGCGTGCCGCCGCTCGGCGGCCTGGTCATCGGCCTGATGGCGCGGTTCGGCTCAGAGAAGATCCGCGGCCACGGCATTCCCGAGGCGATCGAGGCGATCCTGATCGGCGGCAGCCGCATGTCGCCGAAGGTCGCCGTGCTGAAGCCGGTCTCGTCCGCGATCTCGATCGGCACCGGCGGCCCGTTCGGCGCCGAGGGGCCGATCATCATGACCGGCGGCGCCATCGGCTCGCTGTTCGCGCAGTTCTTCCACTTGAGCGCCGCCGAGCGGAAGACGCTCCTCGTCGCCGGCGCCGCCGCCGGCATGACCGCGATCTTCGGCACGCCGGTCGCCGCGGTGCTGCTCGCGGTGGAGCTGCTGCTGTTCGAGTGGCGCCCGCGCAGCTTCATCCCGGTGGTGGCCGCCGCCGTCACCGCCACGATGCTGCGGCCGGCGCTGTTCGGGTCCGGCCCGCTCTTCCCCTTCGCCGCCGACCCGGTGCTGCCGTGGTGGGGGCTCGCCGCCTGCGTCGCCGTCGGCGTCGTCGCGGGGCTGCTCTCGGGCGTGCTGACGACGCTGCTCTACGCGATCGAGGACGCGTTCGAGCGCCTGCCGATCCACTGGATGTGGTGGCCGGCGCTCGGCGGCCTCGCCGTCGGCCTCGGCGGGCTGGTCGAGCCGCGCGCCCTCGGCGTCGGCTACGACGTCATCGCCGACCTGCTCGGCGGGCACATGCTGGTCCGGGCCGTCCTGCTGATCCTGCTGGTCAAGGCGGCGATCTGGCTCGTCGCGCTCTCGTCCGGCACCTCGGGCGGCGTGCTCGCGCCGCTGCTGATCCTCGGCGGGGCGATGGGCTGGCTCGTCGGGTCGGTGCTGCCGGGCGAGCCCGGGTTCTGGGCCCTGCTCGGCATGGCGGCGATGCTCGGCGGCACGATGCGGGCGCCGCTCACCGGCACGCTGTTCGCCGTCGAGCTGACCGGCGACGTCCACGCGCTGCCGGCGCTGCTGGCGGCGTCGGCGGCCGCCTACGGGGTGACGGTGCTGCTGCTCAAGCGCTCCATCCTGACGGAGAAGATCGCGCGGCGCGGCCAGCACATCACCCGCGAATACGGCATCGACCCCTACGAGCTCACCCGCGTCGCCGCGGTGATGGTGCCCGCGGTCGAGACGCTCGACGCCGGCCTGACGCTCGCCGAGGCGGTCGCGGCGGTGGAGGCGGGGCGCCACGACGCCTACCCGGTGGTGGACGGCGCGCACCGCCCCGTCGGCCTCGTCACCCGCGGCGACGCGCTGCTGTGGCGGGCGGAGGGGAACCGCGCGGGCGAGCGGCTGAGCGAGCGGGTCTCGGATGGGTCGCTGGCCGTCGTCCATCCGGGCGACGTCGCGGCGCACGCCGTCGACCTGATGCTGACGACCGGCCAGGGCCGCCTGCCGGTGACCGATGCGGAGACCGGCGCGCTGGTCGGGCTCGTCACGCGCAAGGACCTGCTGCAGGTCCGCGCCGCCGTGAACCGGTCGGAGGCCGAGCGCCGGGCCTACTTCGCGCGGAAGCGGCCGGCGCCGACGGCGTGACGTCGGCCGTTCGGCTCCACGTCAGCCGTTCGGCTTGGCGCGACCGGCCGGCTGCGGGCTTGTCGGCGAGGGACTTGCGGGCGGCGGGCTTGCCGGCGCTGCGCTGGCCGGCGCCGGGTCGGGATCCGGCTCGTCCGGGCTGTCGGTGGTGCAGGAGACCGCCTGCACCGCGTCGTTGGCGGCCTGCCGCTGGCTCGGCAGGGCGGCGATGACGCGGACCACGACGAATCCCTGGTCGCTCGGGGCGACGATGCGCACGTCGCGGCTCGGCTCGTTCTCGTCGTCGCTGGCGAGCGCCGCGTCGTACTGCGCCCGGGTCAGCACCACGAGGTCGAGGGCGCCGCGCACCGCCGCCTGGTCGGTCACCGCGTAGAAGGCGCCCTTCCGCCCGTGCACCGCCAGCGACAGCATCATCGCGCCGGTGCGGGCCGAGACGCGCATCGGGCCGTCGTCCAGGTCGTAGGCGCAGACGCCGACCGCGACCGACGGGTCGGGGATCGGCAGCCACGCCTCGGCCGGCGCCGCCTCGCCGTGGGTCGCCAGCGTGTAGACCCGCTGCGGGTGCTCCAGGCTCTCGCTGGAGCGGGCGCGGGTGAGGGCGTCGGTCTCCGACAGGGCGGGAATCGCGAGCACCGTCGCCACGTGGACGATGCCGGCGAGCGCCAGCCCGCAGGCGGTGGCGTAGATGACGCGCAGGTTCACGAGGCGCATCCCGTCCGGGTGATGGCCGGGACGGCGTCGCGGTCGAGCGTCCCGGCGCTGGCGGCCACGGGGGTGTCGTAGAGGCGCAGCGCCAGCCGGATCGGCCCGCTGGCGCGCGGGCTCGGCAGCCAGTTGCCGGGCTCGACCTCGGGGCCGAGGAGGATCGCGAAGCGCCCGTCGGCCTCGCGCAGGATCTCGGTGGCGGTGAAGCCCTCGCGCACCGGCTGGC
>NZ_VRVH01000348.1:0-4358 GCF_008040095.1 Methylobacterium sp. WL6
GCCTCGCCGCGCTCGGGGTCGGGCTCATCAGCACCGCCTGGATGATCCCGGTCGTGGTGGCCGGCCTGATCCGGGACGGCGGCGACACGTCCGCCACGGCCGCGAGCTTCGCCTGCCAGGCCGACGACGCGGTGACGCCGCTGGCGGCCCTCCCCCCCGGCACCGTGCTGGCGCCGATCGTGATGGGGCCCTCGATCCTGATGCGGACGCCGCACGCGGTGGTCGCCGCACCGTATCACCGGGCGGTTCCAGGGCTCACCGCGGCGATCGAAGGGCTCGGCGGCAGCGAGGGCGACCTGCGGCGGCAGGTGGCGGCGCACGGCGTCCGCTACGTGGTCGCCTGCCGGGTACGGCCGGAGGCGGATCTCGACGGCCCCGCCTTCGCCACGCGGCTGATGCGCGGCGAGGCGCAGGCCGACTGGCTCAAGCGGCTGCCGCTCGGCGGCGACGTCCTCGCGGTGTGGCGCGTGCGCTGAGCTACTTCACCACGCGGTCGAGCTTGTTGTTGACGAAGAAGTACAGCTCCTTCGCGCCGGGCTCGGTGTAGAGCACCTGGACCTCGCGGCCGGCGCGGCCTTCCCCGACCAGCACGTCCACCGGCGGGCGGCCCTTCAGCCGCACGAGGTCGCACTCGCCGATGCCCGGCTCGATCGCGGCGGCGCTCGCCGGGGCCGGACCGGTGCAGGATCCGTCCGGCGCGAGCACCGGGCCGGTGAAGGTCGCCGCCGCGGGCGCGCGCGGCGGGATCGGCACGATCTCCGAGGGCGCGGGCGGGGGCGTCCGCTCGGTCACGGTGCAGGCGCCGAGGAGGGCGGCCGCGATCAGGCCGGCGCCGGCGAGGGTCCGCAGATCTGGCAACGTCACGGCGCCTCCTTGCGCTGCGGGTTCGGGGCCGTCGCCTCGCGCGCCTTCAGCGCGGCGGCGTAGAGGGCGGAGACGTCGCGCTTGAACGCCGCCCGGGCATCGGGGCGGGAATAGAACATGTGCCCGCCGGGGTACACCGCCAGCGAGAGCCGCGGCTCCGCCCCGTAGGACGGGATCTGGTCGATCAGCAGCTTGGAGGCGAAGTACGGCGTCACCAGGTCGGTGAAGCCGTGCGCCACCAGCACGCGGACGTTGCCGTCGAGCGCCAGCACGCCGCGCAAGGCGCCGACCGCCTCCGGCGCGGAGCGGCCGCCGCCCCAGCTCCAGCCTCGGTTCACGGCCGTGTTCAGGAGCTCGTAGCGCAGGTTCGTCACCCGCCAGTTCAGCGTCTTCGCGTAGAGGTCGATCATCGCGCTGGTGAGCGGCGCCTGGAGCGCGGTGAGCAGCGGGTCGTCGAAGCCGGAATGCGCCGCGGTCGGGTCGGGGTCCCATCCCGAGACGCCGGTGTCGTAGGCGCTGGCGACGCGGCCCGACGCGCGGTCGACCTCGCGCTGGACGCTGCTTGAGGACAGCCGGCCGCCCTGCGCCTTGACGAAGGCCGGGTCGAGCCCGGTCAGCGCGGCGACGCGCTCGGTCAGGCGCGCCACCGCCGGCGCGTCGTCGGGCCCCTTGAGCAGGTCGGCGAGGTAGGCACCGGTGGCGTAGCGCTCGGTGTCGGCCAGGGTCTCGCGGGTCGGCACGGTGCCGGCCCGCTCCAGGGCGCCGGCCGCGTAGGAGGGCAGCCGCAGGACGTTGCCCCAGGGGTTGGCGCGCGGGGGCGCCAGGGTGCCGAAATCGAGCACCGGCGACAGCAGCACGAGGCCCGACAGCCCGACGCCGATATCCTCCTGCAGCTTGGCCGCGATGAGCGGTCCCCGGAAGCCGCCGTAGCTCTCGCCGACGTAGAATTTCGGGTCGCCCATCCGGGTGTTGACGCGCAGGTAGCGGGCGATCGCCGCCGACAGCACCGAGGCGTCCGACTCCACGCTCCAATACGCCTTGCCGTCGCCGTCCGCGGCGCGGCTGTAGCCGGTGCCGACCGGGTCGATGAAGACGAGGTCGGTGAAGTCGAGCCAGGTGCCGTCGTTCGGCACCAGCGCGACCGAGCGCGACGGGCTGATGCTCGCGCCGTCGGCCGGCAGGCGCCACGGCCCGATCGCGCCGATGTTCAGGTAGGCGGAGGCCGCCCCCGGCCCGCCGTTGATCGCGAAGGTGATCGGCCGCACCGTCCCGGCCGCCGCGGGCCGGGTGTAGGCGACGAAGGCGATCTCGGCCTGCAGCTTGCCCGATTCGTCGACCAGCGGCAGGCTGCCCGCGGTCGCTGTGAAATCGAGCTTCTGGCCGTTGGGAAGCGTGACGCTCTGCTCGGTGGTGACGTCGGGCGGGAGCTTCTTTCCCTCCGGCGCGCGCGCCTCGGTGGGCCCGCGCTGCGGCGCCTGGGCCGTCGCCGCAAGCGGAACGATCGCGAAGAGAAGCGCGACGAGTGCCGCGAACCCCCTCCCCCCTCTGCGGGGGAGGGTGGCCCTCGCGTCAGCGAGGGCCGGGAGAGGGGCGCGACCTCTCCGGATACGGCGCTCCCCTCTCCCCCTCTGCTCCGCAGGGTACCCGCCCCCGCAAAGGGGGGAGGGAAGAACGCGCGCCATTTTCATGATCGGCATGGTCGGTCCTGCATTCCAGTCGCGGGGGAGCGTCACGCCTTCTTCAGCCAGCGGCCGCCGTCGTCCTGCTGCCAGTAGGCGACCGCGTGGCCGGCGGCCTTGGCGGCCTTCCACTGCTCGCGGGCGCGCAGGAGCGCATCCTGGTCGGTGCCGTCGAACAGCACGCAGATCCGCTCGTAGTCGCCCGCATCCGGCGGCAGGTCCGCGCCCTCGACGAGGAAGCGGATCGCGGCGGCGTTGGGGTTGGTGTCGCGCAAGGTCAGCACCACCGGCTGGCTCGCCGCGTCGGGCTCGCGATCGGTGCCGTGGGGCAGGAAGCTGTCGTCGCGGAAGGTCCAGAGGTGATCGTCCAGCGCCTGGAGCCGTTCCTCGCTCGCTGCCTGGATCGCCGCCTGCCAGCCGCGCTCGCGCGACTTCTCGACGAGGTTCGGCAGCACCGCTTCGAGCGGCTGGTTCTGGAGATGGTAGAAGAGGATGTCCGTCACGCCCGCTCAGATAGGCCGCTGGGCGCGCTTTGCACAGCGCGTCATCGGCGCACTCACCCGGGCAGGATGACGTGCGGGAAGAACAACGCCGCGTCGGTGGTGATCGGGCCGGCCGCCTCGCGCAGGCCGATCCCGACGCAGGCGTCGCCGACGATCCAGGCGCCGACGAGGGCGTGGCGCCCGTCGAAGCACGGCAGCTCGGCGAGCGCCTGCCGGACATGGCCGCCCGCGCCGTAGGGGCCGTGATCCTGTGCCAGCACCGCGCCGTCGCGCACCATCAGGACGTTGGCGCCCTCGCGCGAGAACAGCGGCTTCTTGACGAACGAGGTGCCGAGCCGCGCCTTCTGCGGGTCGTCCTCGAAATAGGCCGGCAGCAGGTTCGGGTGGCCGGGCTCGCGGGCGTAGAGATGCGGCAGCAGCCCCTTGTTGGACAGGACCGCCTTCCAGGGCGGTTCGAGGAACCGCGTCGGCGTCGCGGCGAGCGCCGCGCCGAACGCATCCGCGAACGCCCATTCCCACGGGTAGAGCTTGAACAGGGTCGCGATCGGCGCCTCCGTCCGGTCGACGAAGGCGCCGTTCGCGGCAAGGCCGATATCGCCGAGGTCGAGGAAGCGGGTCGCGAGGCCGGCCTGGCGCGCGCAATCCTCCAGGTAGGCGACGGTGCCGCGGTCCTCAGGCGCGTCGGCGTAGGCCGCCAGGGCCAGGGAGGTGCCGCCGACCGCCCGGAACCGCTCGATCAGGCGCTCGTGCACGGCGTTGAACTGGTCCGAGCCCGCCGGCACCCGCCCGAGCCGCAGCAGGTCCTCGAGCCAGAGCCACTGGAACACCACGGATTCGTAGAGCGCGGTCGGCGTGTCGGCGTTGTATTCGAGGAGCTTGGCCGGGCCGGTGCCTTCGCCGCCGTAGGCGAGGTCGAGCCGCCCGTAGAGCGAGGGGTCGCCGCGGCGCCAGCTGGTACGCACGACGTCCCACATCGCCTCCGGGATCGCCAGGGAGGCCAGGATGCGCGCGTCCTCGACCGCGTCGGCGACGAAGGCGAGGCACAGCGCGTGGAGCTCGGTGCCAGGCGCCTCGATGTCGCGCTCGATCTCGCCGAGCGTGAAGGCGTAGGCGTGGCTCTCGTCCCAGTAGGGCGCGCCGTCGAGGGTGTGGAAGGTGAAGCCGTTGGCCCGCGCGCTCGCACGCCAGCCCGGCCGCTCGCCGATCGCGATGCGGCGCATCAGCCGCCGCTCCCGTGACCCGCCATCCCGTGGGAGGCGAAGCCCCGGCCGGTCGCGCCGAACCCGCCGAAGGCGGCCGGGCGCACCGCGGA
>NZ_VRVH01000349.1:0-4340 GCF_008040095.1 Methylobacterium sp. WL6
GGCGCGAAGCCGGAGCGGCACGACCGCCGGCCTCCGCCGTCCGCCGCTGCTCGGCCGCCTGCGGCTGAACCACGTCGACCGCACGGTTCGAGCGGGCGACGAGGGCCGAGAGCTCGTTCAGCGCCTTGATCTGATCGGAGACCACGCGGCGCATCTCGCCGGTGGCGTCCTGGGTCTCCTGCGGCAGCTCCAGCACGCCGCGGGCGAGGTCGGCGCGGGTGGCGTCGAGCTCGGTCCGGATCGCCCCTGCCATCTCGCGCATGCCGGCGACCGATTCGCCGAAGCGGGTCTGTGCCTCCGCGAAGACGGTGCGCATCTCGGCCGAGGCGGCGGCGATGGCGGCGCGGACGGACTCGGCGGTCTTCTCGCCCTCCGCGTCGGCTCCTGTCCGGAGGCCGTCGAAGGCCTCCGAGACACGGGCGCCGGCGGCGCCGGCCGACTGCGTGAGGCTTTCGCCGACGGCGCGGGCGCGCTCCTCGGCGGCGCGCAGCGAACGCTCGATCGACTCGGCGAAGGCCGCGGTCTGGCTCTCCAACGAAGCCGAGCGCTCCTGCAGGCCGGCCAGAGCCGTCTCCATCGCTTCCTCGCGGCCCGACAGGCTGGCGGCGAGCCGGCCCTCGACGCCCTCGAGCGACCCGGCGGCGCGGCCGAGCTCGGCCACATGGGTGCGGGACTGCTCGGCCAGGGCGCGGCTGCGGCCGTCGAGGGCCTCGGCCAAGCTCGTGGCCTCGCGCACGGCCCCTTCGGCGACGCCGCGCAGGGCCTCGACCTGGGCCGAGACGCCCTCGCTCGCCGTCCCGGTCTGCGCCGCGACCTCCTGCAGCGCCTCCTGGATCTGCTGGACGCGGTTGGCGAGGCTGCCCTCGATCGCGCCGAGATTGGCATCGGCACCGGCGACGAGATCCATGAGGGCCGCGTTCGCCGCCTCGATCCGGGCGACCACGCTGCCGAGGTCGCGCCGCAGGCGGTCGTTGACCTCGGACAGGCCTGCGATGGAGCGGGCCGCACTGTTCTCGACCGCGGCGCGCAGCGCTTCGGCCGATTCGCGCGATTGCAGGGTCAGCGCCTCGGTGCGCTCGCGCAGCACCTCGATCAGGGGCTCGCCGGTCTCGGCGAGCGCCCGCTCGATCGCGGTGCCGCGCTCGGCCAGGGCGCCGGAGAGCTGCAGCACCGGTCCGTCGATCACCGCCCGCAGGCGGTCGATATGGCCCTTCATGGTGTCCGCGACTGTGCGGCCGGTCCCGTCGACGCGCTCGACCAGGGCTCCGCCGCCCTCCTCGATGCCGCGGACGATGGTCTCGGCGCTCTGCGCGAGGCGGCGTGCCAGGGCCTCGCCGCGGGAATCCACCAGCGTGCCGAGCGCGTCGGCGCGGCGTTCGAAGCCGGCGGACAGGGCCTCGGTCCGCTCGTCGAGCAGCGCCGCCATCGCGGCGTTGCGCTCGTCGAGGGTCGCCCCGAGCGCCGCCGTGTGGGCGTCGGCCAAAGCCGCGTGGCTGCGGGCGCGCTCGTCGAGCGCTGCCACGAGGGACGCCATCCGCTCCTCGACGAGGCCGGCGAAGGCGTCGTGACGGTCGTCGAAGGCCGTGGCGAGCGCGTCGCCGCGCGAGGCCACCAGGGTGGCGAAGGTCTTCATCCGGCTGTCGATGCGCTGGGTGAAGGCCTCGCTGCGGCCGTCGACGCTGACGGTGAGGGCCGTGCCCTGCGCCTCGACTGTCTTGGCGAAGGCATCGGTCCGGGCCTGCAGCAGGTCGGCGAGGTCGGCCATGCGGGCGTCGAAGGCCTCGGTGATCGCCCGGGTGCGGGTCTCGACGTCGCCGCCCAGGGCCGAGGTGCGGCTTTCGAGCAGGTGCTCGATCGTGCTGGTCGCCTCGTCGAAGACGGCGCGCAGGCCGTCGGTGCGGGCCGCGACCATCCGGGCGAAGTGCTCTGCACGATCCTCGACGGCGCTGCCCAGCGCGTGGCCGCTCTCGTCGAACAGGGAGCGCAGGGTCTGCGTCCGGGTGTCGACGGTCTCGGCCAGCTGACGGCCGCGGCTCTCGACCAGGCCTTCGAGGGCGTCGTGCGCTTCGGCGAAGGCGGTGCGCAGGGCGGACGTGCGCTCGTCCAGCGCCTCGGTGAGCTGGCGCTCGCGGGCGTCGACGAGCTGCGCCAGCGCGGCCGGCGCCTCGTCGAACACCGCGCGCAGCGTCGCGACGCGGGCGTCCACGTTCGTGGCCAGGTGATCGCCGCGGCCTTCGACCACCGCATCGAGGGCGGCGTGCGCCTGCTCGAACAGGGCGCGCAGCATCTGCGCCCGGGCGTCCACGGTCTTGGCGAACTGCGTCCCGCGGCCGTCGACGAGGTCCGCCAGCGCATGCAGGCGCTCGTCGAACAGGGTTCCCATCGCCTGTGTCCGGTCGTCGAGGGTGCTCGTGGCGTGGCCGAGCGTGGTCGCGATGGTCTCGACCAGCTCGCGGCCGCGGCTGTCGAGGGCGTCGTGGAGCGGGCCCATGCGGCCGTCGAGGCTCGACGACAGGGTCGTGGCGTGCTCGTCGAGCAGGAGGCGGATCTGGTTTGTGCGGGCGTCGAGCAGGTCGTGGACCGTGCGCACGCCCTCGTCGAGCAGGCCGCTGATGTCCGAGGTGCGGGACGAGAGGGTGCGCCCGAGGCGCCCCTCGCCGTCGCCCAGCATGCGCTCCGCGTCGGCGATGGTCTGCTGCAGCTTGGCCAGCACGCTCTCGCCGCGCTGGTCGATGACCTCGCCGAGCGAGGTGCCGCCGCGGTCGAACAGGCGGGCCAGCTCGGTGATGCGGCCGCCGATGGCGCCGAACACCATGCGGCCCTTCTCGTCGAGCTCGTTCGACATCGCGGCGGTGCGCTCGTCGATGAGCTGGCCGAGCAGGTCCGAGCGCTCGGCGAAGGCGCGCCGTACCGTCTCGGTCTGGGTCGCGAGCGCCGCGTCGGCGCTGGTCGCCCGCTCCTCGATCAGGGCGACGAGTTCCTGGACGCGGCCGGCGAGCGCGGCGTCGATGCCGCCGGTCCGCTCCTCGATCGCGCGGGTGAGGTCGGCGACGCGCGCGGCCATCGCCGCGTCGATGCCGCTGGTGCGGCTCTCGATCGTCTCCACGAGGTCGCGGGTCCGGCTGCCGAGTTCCTCGTCGACCGCGCGGGTGCGGCTCTCGATCAGGCGGATCGCCTCGAAGGCCTGGGCACCGAAGCGCTCGTCGACCAGGCGGCTGCGCTCTTCCAGCGCCGCGCCGATCGCCTCGAGGCGGCCGAGCACGCCGGTGTCGAACCGTCCGGCCCCCTCGTCGAGGCGGCGGGCGATCTCCTCGCTGCGGAGCGCGAGGGCGTCGCTGATGGCGACCGCGCGGGACGCGATGTCCTGGCCCAGGCCCTCGGTCCGGCTGTCCAGCGCCTGCACGAGGTCGCGGCTGCCCTCGGCCATGATCCGCGCCATCTCGCCGGTGCGGCCGACCAGGGCCTCGTTCAGCGCCGTCGCGCGGGTGCCGAGATGCCCGTCGATGTGGGTAACGAGGTTGGCAAAGGTCTCGCCGATCTCGCTGGAGCGCTTCGCCGAGCGCTCTTCCAGCGCGCCGAGATGGGTCTCGACCGCGTCCTGCGCGTCGCGGGTGCGTTCGGCGATGGATTCGGCGACCGCCTTGCCCTTCACGGAGATGATCCGGTCCATCTCGGCCAGGCTGCCGCCCATGGTCTCGCCGAGCGTGCTCGTGTCGCGGGAGATCTTGTCAGCGAGGATGTCGCCGCGGGCGATGATGTCCTGCAGGGCGGCGAGCCGGCTGCCGATGGTCTCGTCGATCGCCTTGACCCGCACGTCGGCGGTCTCGCCGAAGCTGGCGCCGCTCTGGTGGAGGGCGTCGGCGACGCGCGCGCCCTGCGTCGCGACCGCGAGGACGATGTCGCGTCCGGTCCCGGCGATCCGCGCCTGGGTCTCCTCGGCATGGCTGGCGAGGAGGTCGGTGACGCCGCGGCCGTGCTCGCCGAAGGCCGCCTCGATCGTGCGCATCCGGGCGGACAGCTCCTCGGCGACCTGATCGGCGGCGCGGGCGATGGCGCCTGTGGTCTCGTTCGAGCGCGTCGCGAATTCGGCGTTGAGCGAGCCCATCGCGGTGCGCAGGGCCTCGATCGCCGCCTCGGCGCGGCTGCCGAGCTCGCCCCCGGTCTCCTCCGAGGCGGCGCGGATCCGGCCGAGCAGGCCGGTCATGTGCGTCTCGACGGCACCCGTCACCTCGCCGGAGGTCGCGCGCAGCGCGTCCATCGCGGCGTCGACGCGGGCGGCCATCTCGGCGGTCTGGGTCGCGGTGGCGCCGTGCGCGGCGGTCGCCGCAAGGCCGATCGCC
>NZ_VRVH01000034.1:0-28808 GCF_008040095.1 Methylobacterium sp. WL6
GCACGATGGCACCCGCTCCCGCCGCCGGGCCCAAGCCCACGAACGCCATCCCGCCTGGCATCACGCCGGCGAGCGTTGCGCGGGCGCCGGCCGAGGCCGACAAGCCTGCCGTCGCCGAACCCGGGCCGATGCCGGCCGGCGCTGCGAGCCCCGTGGTGCTGCCGCAGCCGCGTCCCGCCGGTCCGCCTGCAATCGGTTCGCCCGCAACGGCACGCGAGGACGCCGAGGCCAAGGCCCGTCGCTTCGGCTGATCGTTCCCGCGCCGCCCGGCCCCGCCGGGCGGCCGGCGGGTGCGACACGGGCATGGCGTCGGGCTTCATCGAACGGCCATATCGCCACGGCAAGATACATCCTGTGGTAGGCTCCGACGCGCGGCACCGTTCTGCGCTCCGGTGCGTTTGACCCACGAAACGACCAACCTTTGGTGGTGAAGACGGCTGCAATCGGCGGTACGCCCGCTTCCCAGGGCAGGTCCGATCGATTATTTGCCGGATAACTTTTCCTCCGAGAGGCCCCACCACTGTTCCAGTTCCGTTCCGGCCCAGCACACCGCATCGTTCCCTCCGCGATCGGGCCGCACGCCTCGGAGCGCTGGAACCGCATCGGAGCGCCCGCATGGCGCCGACGCGCATGACGACGATGCCGCTCGACGACGAGCGCGAGGCGCGGCCGCAGGTCGGCGCGCTGCCGTTCCGGCGCGAGCCCGACGGCAGCTACAGCGTGCTCCTCGTCACCTCTCGCGAGAGCCGGCGCTGGGTGATCCCGAAGGGGTGGCCGATGAAGGGGCGCAAGCCCTTCGAGGCGGCGGCCCGCGAGGCCTACGAGGAGGCCGGCGTGATCGGCCAGATCGGCAAGCGGCCGCTCGGCTTCTACCTCTACCAGAAGCGCCTGAAGAACCGCGACGCGGTGCTGTGCCAGGTGAAGGTGTTTCCGCTCGAGGTGCGCAAGCACCGCAAGACCTGGCCGGAGCAGCACCAGCGCGAGCAGCGCTGGTTCACCCCCGCGGACGCCGCCGAGGCGGTGACCGAGCCGGGCTTGGCCGCGATCATCCGCGCGGCGCTGAAGCGCGACGGCCGCCCCAAAACGTGATCCACCCGGTCGATTGCGCCCTCGGGACCGCCAAGCGCGATTGCCAAGCCGCCGTCGATCCCTTAAAGCCCCTCTCGGTCGGACGGAGACGCCCCCTCGCGGGCCCCGGATCGCCGTTGCTGCGGTAGCTCAGTGGTAGAGCACCTCATTGGTAATGAGGAGGTCGTGGGTTCGATCCCCCCTCGCAGCACCATCAATCCACGCCTCCGATGAGCACTGAGATCGACCGGTAGGGCGTGGTCCCCCGGGCGCGCTTTCTCGCATGGGCGGCACGCGGGCGAGCCAAGCTCCCCTGCCCGATCGACGCACTCGAACATTACCTTGTCGGGACCGTCTCGTTCCCGGTCGGCTTGGGTGCCGGCTTGGGCCGCGGCGGAGGCGACGGATCGCTCTCGGCAGCGTGGTCATGGACCGGTGCGCCCCCGCTCACGGATCGGGCGCGGATCGGCCCATGCCGGTCGTGCCATCGCCCATGCTGCCGGCCGGAAAATCGGCGCGGATGCGCGGGCGGTCAGGGGCGGGGCGCACGTGTTGCGCCCCGCGAACGCAAGACCCTTACTTGTTGGTCCGGCCCTGGTGGTTCGGATCGATCCCGCCGTCGAGCTTCGTCTCGTTGGCCGTGTCGCCCTCCACCGTCGAGTCCGCCTCGATGTCCTCGATGTCGTGACCCGTCAGGCCTCGGGACTGGCCGATCCCCGGATTGCCCTTCAGGTCGGCATCGGTCGGCGTATCGGTCTTCGGGTGCTTGTTCGACATGGGTGCTCCAATCGGTCGGCCGGCGCGAAGCCTGCGCCGCAGCCTCGGGACGTGGGGAGCAAACCCCGGGTCGAAACGGCCGTTCCGATCGCCCGGCGCGGAGCGACCCTCGGCCGCGCCGCACGGTGCGCGGGTGTCGGCTCGCGTACGCCGACCGTGCTCCCGAGAAAGCCGCCGATCGATCGCCAGCGGGCGGGAGAAGGGATCGCCGTCGGCCTCATCGCAGGGCGAAGGAAAGCCCGTACGGCCGAGACGTGCCGTCCGGCCCGCCCACGGCCGCCTGATGATCCGGCGCCCGCGATGGCCGTGGCCGCGCTCCGTCAGAGCTGCCCGCGGACGTAGCCGCGCGAGACCAGCCGGTCCCGCCGCAGCGACCGGCGCTCGGCCTCGGCCAGGTCTGCGAGCGCGTCCTCGACCACCTGCACCAGCGCGATCCAGGCATCGCCGCGGGCGGCCCTCCGGTAGGCCAGCGCGATCGTCTCGGCCTCGGTGAGCCGGATCTCCACAGGCGGTTGGTGGGGCTGGGGGTGCATCGCGGCTCCGAGTTGTCCAAGAACATACAAGGAACAAATAGCAAGCGGGCCGACGGTTCAACCATGGCGAGCACGGTGGGCCACGGAACGGTGAGATGCTGTGGAGGGCGGGGTAGAAGGCCAATGCCGACACCGCTTTACCGTTTCCACTGCACGAACGGCTTCGACCTCGTGGCCGATCTCCAGGGCAGGCGGCTGCCGACCTGGGCGCTCATGCGCCTCCACGCCGAGCGGGTCGCGATCGACCTGATGCTCGGCAGCGCGCGGCGCGATTGGTCGGCCTGGACGGTCGAGATCTACGATGCGGCGGGCCGGCACGTGATCTCGAAGCCGTTCGTGGACATTCTGGAGAGCCGATCGGAACGGAAGAAATAGTTTCTGTTTTTCGCTGCCGAATGGCCTCGAACCAGCGACAGCGCAGAAGATTGACTTGTCATGGAGGCAGCCATGACAGCAACGCGCATGACCCTATCCACCCTTGTGCTGTGTATCCTTCCCGCGGCGACGGCGACCGCTCAGACCGGCGACATCCGGACCGGTGCGATCCCGCCCGTCAACGAGAAGGCGGTGACGACGACCGCCGTCGGGCAGACCAAACCGCCGAGCCGTGATGCGGGCTCGGTATCGGACCGATCGAGATCACCCGGCGACGTCGAGGACGGCATGATCCGGAACATCTGTATCGGGTGCGAGCCGGATCGCAGCACGCTCGACACGGTGACGACGAACGTTCCCCCCAGGACCGGGGGCGAAACCTGGAATACGAAGCTCGAGCGGCTTCGCAAGTTGCCCGAACCCAGCAAGCAGGGCGACCTCGATACCTTCTCTCTCGCTTCGGCCCATCGCGAGCGAGCGGAATCGGTGCAAGAGAAGACCAACGGCCTGTGGCAATCGTGGCTGGTCTCCGTGTGCGAGGGCTGCGGAGACCAGAAGCCGGCCAAGGCCTGGAACCTGCAGGATCGGCCCTCCTTCCGGCTTGGATCGGTCACGCCGGATCGTCCGGAGGGCGACGCGTCGTCCGAGAAGATGCGCCCGGCCGAGCCGAGGCAGGTCGCCATCCACCATCACGGCGCCTTCGAGGCGGACCTCTCCCCCGAGAACGTCGGCTCGATCAGGCGCATGCCGCAACGCTGATCCGATCGGCTGCCCCTCTCGTCCGCAGCCACTTGGTCCCAGTGCGGACCATCCGCTCGCCCGTCCTCGCGACGGTCGCGGCCCGTACGCGCTCGTCCCCCCCGGGCCGGCGGCCGATGTCCAGAGCGGACGACGCGGCTCGGCGTTTCGTCGCATGCTTCGGCGGCGCTCGAACCGTGATCGATGCGGGCGGTTGCAGCGTGACCACGAGAGAGGATGTGATGATGTCGAACCCAGCCAAGGGTCGGTCCGGCGACGGTCAGCAGCACGAGACGACGAGCGCGCAGGCCGAGCGGGCGGCCGAGGTGCAGCGGGCCGGAAGCGCCGAGGCGGGGGCCGGCCACCCCGAGGTTCTCGAAGGCGGCAAGGCGGAGGCGCCGACGGAGGGCAAGGGGCAGCCGAAATCCGCGGCCTCGAACGCGCCGGCCGGTGCGACGAGCGACGCCGCCACCAGCTCGGCGACGGTCGGGAAGGCCGAGAAGGAGGCCGCAGCCGCGGCCGGCGCCGGCAAGGCGCAGCACGGGCGCGGGCACCGCAAGGCGGAGTAAGCACGCTCTCGCCGGGCGATCCGGCCCCGTCCCGATCCACCCACGGGACGGGGCGTCGAACGGCGTCAGGCCGGCTCGGCGACCGTCTTGGCGTTGCCTTTGCGGCCACGCGTCTTCGGAGCCGACGCTGACGCTCCTTCGGCCTGGGACGCCTCTACGGCCTTGGGCGACTCGGCGGCTTTGGGCTTGCGTCCGCGCGCCTTCGGAGCCTCGGCGGTCGCCTCGACCGCTGCGGCGGCCGCGGGCTGCTTCCGCCGCTGCTGACCGAGGCCGAGCGAGCGCGCCAACGCCGAGCGCGTGGCGGAGTAGTTCGCCGAGGTCGACGGGTAGTCCGCCGGCAGGCCGTAGCGGGTCCTGTACTCCTCGAACGACAGGCCGTTCCCGTTCAGATGGCGCTTCAGCGTCTTGTAGGGCTTGCCGTCGAGGAAGGAGACCAGCGCGTCCGGCGTGACCGACTTGCGGATCTGAGCCGCCGTCGGCTTCTCCGGGCCCGCGGGCTCGGCCGGCTTGCCGTTGCGAAGTTCGGACAGCATCGCGTGCACGTTGGCGATCAGCGTCGGCAGCTCGGCCACCTGGACATGATTGCCCGAGACATAGGCCGCGACGATGTCGGCCGTGAGACCGACGGGGGTATTGGGCTGATATTCGAGCTGATCTTCCAAGGCGGCACTCCTTTTCCGGAAAAGCTATGGCTCTGCGGGCTCGCCTATCTCGTCAAGTGCCGTTCGAACGAAACGCGTGGGTATCGGATGTAATATTGCAGAAACCGAGCGATCCCGACGTGCGACGATCCTATATCTGGAACCAGGACTGCCGATCCCTGTTCTGACGTCACGGCGCAGCGCCGTGTAAGGCTCTACAGAATGAACAAGCTCATCCTCGGCGCAACGGTGGCGCTCGGCCTCTTGCTCGGCGCCAACACCGCCGGCATGGCGTCACCGGGCGATGGCCTCGATCGCAACGCGGCGGCGACCGGCAACGGTCGCATGGGCGGAATGCACGCCGGCGCGCGCACCGGCGGGATGATGCGCTCGCGCATGGGCGGGATGCGGATGATGCGGCGCCATCACCGGCGTCACCACCGCTGAGCGACCGGCCCTCTCGATCGGCGCACGACGCAGGAACCCCGGGACGCTCGCGCGATCCGGGGTTCCTGCATCGGCGAGCGCCGGTCGCCCTAGGGACGCTCCGCCTTCGGCCAAGTGTCGATCACGGCCTCGCCCGATCGCAGCTCGACCCGGTGGGCATGCGCATCGTCCCGCGTCTTGCACAGGTCGACCGCCGATGCGAAGCGCAGGCGGGCAGCCACCTCGGTGGCGGCATCCTCCTCGACGACGACGTGCCCGTCTCGGTAGGTGAGCACCACGAAGGGCGGGTTCTTCAGATCGCTGACTTCCATGGGCTCGCTCCGACCGCGTGTCATGGCGCAACGTTCGTCGGCGGTTCCCGCTCCGCCCGCATGGGACCTGCTTCGACGACGGTGTACAGCGGACGGCGTGAAACCACTCCGGGAACGCCACCCATGCCGCTCGCCCAGGGATTGCCGGCCGCGCTCGCCATCCTCGCCGCCATGACGCTTCCCGGGCTTGCGCAGGACACCGCCGCGAAGGCCGCGCTGGCGCCGACCGGCACGCTCCGGGTCGGCCTCGTCGAGGCGCCGTCCGCCGGCCTCGTCTTCGTCGCCCGCTCGCCGGGCGGGACGCTCGAGGGCGTCACCGCGGATCTCGGCGCAGACCTTGCGCGACAGGTGGGCCTGCCGCTGACCGTGACCCTCTTCCCGAACTCGGGCGCTGCGGCAGCGGCCCTTCAGGCTGGGACGATCGACGTGAGCTTCATGCCCGTCGATGCGGCGCGTCGGCAGGTGCTCGATTTCGGGCCGGGCTACTACGACCTCGAGAGCACCTACCTGGTGACCGGCGCGTCGGGCATCGTCGACGTCGCGCAGGTCGACCGGCCGGATCTCAAGGTGGTGGCGATCGACGGGACCACGACGATCCGCGCCTCGGCCCGCACGCTGACGCGGACCCGGCCGGTGGCCGTCCCTTCCGTGGCCGAGGCGATCGAGCGGATGCGAACCGGAGCGGCCGACGCCTTCGCCCTGTCGCGAGACACGCTGCAGCCGATCGTGGCGCAGGTCCCCGGCTCGCGGATCGTCACCGGCGGCTTCCAGCGGACGCAGGTCGCCGTCGCGGTGCCGAAGGGCCGGCCGGCGGCACTCGCCTCGGTGACGGCGTGGCTTGCGGAAGCGAAGCGGTCGGGCCTCGTGCGCCGGATCTTCGACGCCCACGGCTTCGATGGGGATGCGGTGGCACCGTAGGAACGGAGCGAGGCGATGAGGCAATGGTACGCAAGCGGCGGGCTCGCGCTGGCCTGCACGGCCGGTGGAATCGGTTTCGGGGGCTCGGCGATGGCGCAGGAGACGGTGGTGCACGAGATCAGGCGGACCAAGCTCGGCCGCGCGCCGGTCTCCGGCGACGACACGCGCGAGATCATCATGCAGCTGGTGGAGTTTCCGCCGGGTGCGACCTCGCCCCGCCACGTCCACCACGGCGAGGAGTCGTTCTACGTGATCGAGGGCGGCACGGTGCAGGTGTCCGGCAAGGAACCGAAGCAACGGCCGGCCGGCGAGCGCGGGATCAACCCGCGCGGCGTGCCGCACGCGGGCTACACGGTGGTCGGCGACAGGACGATCAAGGTCCTGTCGGTCTACGTGGTCGACAAGGGCAAGCCCTTGCAGGAGCCGCCCCCCTGATCGCGGGCCTGCCGAAGCTGCACCCAACGAAGCGGGCGACGCGCGAAACAGCGTCGTCCGAGCACCCCGACGCGAAAGGCTTTTCTGGAATGAGCGAAACGCCCGATCCCGACCGCGCGGCCCGCGCCATCGCGGAGAACGTCTACGCGGCGTACTGCCGCCAGGCGACCATGCCGGCTCACCCTTTGGAGGAGCAGACGATCGTCACCCGGCTGGTCGAGGCGATCCGCCCGCAGATCGGCGGCTCCCCGGGCGCGATCGTCGAGGCCGTCAACGCCGCCCTGTCGGCCTGGGAACAGAGGGATCCGAACATTCGCGGCCCGCGCGTCGCAACGATCGACCGGAGCGAGGCCGCGATCACCCTGGGGTGAGCGCGGCCTCGGGGTGCGGTCCGGATCGGCGCACGCCTGCCGCCGGAAGGCCGAGCGACGAGAGCCGGATCCCGCCTCGCGGAGCTCCATGCCCACCGCCGGGCGAGAGCCGCCCGCGCGACGCGGCTCGGGGCGCCGGTGGGGCGGGCCTCAACCCTTCTTCTTATAGGCCTCGATCGCGTTGCGGCACCCGGGCGAGAGCTTCGACATGTTCCTGTTGAAGCAGGCGCGCGTCTCGGGGCCGTCCTCGAGCGGCAGGCCGGTGCAGAAGGTCGCGAAGTCGCCGGCACAGAGCAGCTGCATCGCGGCCTTGTCTTCCTGCGACACCGGAGCGGCGATCGCTGCGGTCGCCGCAAACGTCGCGAGCGCAAAGCCGACTCCAAAACGTACCAACATCGTCTTCTCCTGAGGCACCCGCTCGACCCGGGTCCGGTGCCAGAACGTTGCGGGATGCGTCCGGGTTGCGCCGCCCGGCCCACGTCGTCGCGCGGCGTGTCCCGACAGGCACGGTCGGAACGGTGCTCGATCGCCCACCGGCCCGATGGGCCGGCGAAGCATTGCGTCAGACGATGCCGCTGGCCTCGTACGGCCAGGGAAGGCCGAGATGCGCCGCGACCTTCTCGGCGTCGTGGCCGACGGCCTCCACCGCCGCCCCGAGCGTCTCCACCGGCACCTGGAGCTTGCGCGCCCAGTAGGCGGCCGCGTCCGGCGTCGAGAGGTTAACGGTCTGAGGCTCGTGCGTGTCGTCGATCGGCATGGGGTGCTCCTGCCTCCCCCAATGCGGCAGTGCACCGGCGGTTCATTCACGCGGCCCGCCCCGGCGATTCGTTGCGCACGCTGCGCCCCGAGCACGGGCGGATGGAGGAACGGCCGGTGGGCGGGGCGGTTAGCAGGTACAACGGTAAGGAGTACCATCATGGATGTCTGGCAGCTCATCGGGCGCGACCACGCGAACATCGAGCAACTCATCCACGATGCGCCGAAGGCATCGCAGGGGCCGGGTGCCGTGCGGAGCCGCGAGCGCCTTCTCGGCGAGCTCATCGATCGCCTCGAAGCACATGCCGAGGCGGTCTCCGTCAGCCTCTACGCCCCCCTCGGCCGGCGCGCGCAGACGCGGACGCTGGTTGATGCGCTGGACGAGCAGCACCGGGCGTTCATGAGCCAGCTCGCGGACCTGGCGCGACAGCGCCGGACGGGCTCCGAGGGGTGGCTGGATGCCTTCGAGGACGCGACCTTCCTCGTCGACCAGTACCTTCACCGCCACAAGCACGAGTTGATCCCGGCAGCGCGGGCGTTGCTGTCCGAGGGCGAGGTCCGCGATGCGGGCCAGACGTTCGTTCAAGCCAAGCGCTGGATGCTGCAGGGCCGCGACCGTCCGGCACCGGCACCGCGGAGCGAGCTCGACCTCCGGGTCATCGTCTGCACCCTGGCGGTCGGCCTCGGCTACCTTCTGTGGCAGGCGGGCTTCCTTGGTCGAGCCGGCGGCCGCCGCGGCGCGACCGGCGGCGCGAGCCGGGGCGTGAACCCGGCGACGGCCTCGATCCCGGCCGGACGCAACGGGGTGGACGGCCCGGCGCAGCGCCGGGAGCGGCTGCTCGACGAAGGGCTCGAGGAGACCTTCCCCGCCAGCGACCCGATCTCGGCGCAGCGTTTCACCTAGCGGGCCGCGCGGGCGACCGCCGGCGGCACGGTTGTCGCTCCGGACGCGGAATGCGGCGACGGAGAGCCGGGAGCAGGCTCGGGGAGACGGCGATGTCGGACCTGGACACGAAGCGGGAGGAGATCGCGGCCCTCGTCGCCCGCGACCTCGGATTCGACGGGCTCGCCGGGCTGAGCCCATCCGATCGGGCTGCCCTCGACCGGAGGACGGCGGAGTTCGTCGACCGCTGCGATACGACATCGCCGGTGCCGGCCGACGCCCCTGCCGCCGACCGGGAGATGCGTCGCCTGCTCGCGGAGTACCGTGGGCTGCTGCAGCTCCGGACCGACGCGGCCAACGTCCGCTTGGCGGAGGTCGGCGAGGTGTTCGCCCCGGAAGACGACGCCTGACGCCGTCCTTTCGACCGGAGCAGCGCACGTTCTAGCCGCCCTTCGCCACCAGGAAGAACGCGACGCCGACGACGAGGAGGCTTCGCGCGACCCGGCTGCACGTTATCGCGCCGACACCGTCGTCGAGGGAACGCAGGTGGGCGATCTGGGCGAACATCGCCGCCCAGTAGGCCGACCACAGGCCGAGGATCGAGGCCATCGCAGGCGACATGGCCGGGCTGCCGAACCTAGCCCGGCGGCCGCCGCTCGTGGCGCCAGGACGCCACCGCGGCACGCCGCGCCTCGTAGGCACGCCGGACGGGCGAGCCGTCGGCGCCGCGCCCTTCCGGGCCGTAGCCGAAGCGCAGGACGCCCTCGGGACCGTAGAGGCGGCTCACCTCGGTTCGCCAGACCCGATCGGTCTGGGCGAGAGTCGCCTCGGTCTCCGCGAGTCGTGTCGCATGCATCGTGGCTGTCCTGAAGGGCGGGGTCGTGGGGTCAACGCGAGCCGGCGCCATCCGCTCCGGATCGCACGCGACAAACCGGTTTCTCGACGGGCCGCCCGCGGGGGCTATCTTGAGGCGATGCCCCTGTCCCGCCCTGCCCGTCCCGGTGCCCGCGCAAGC
Source organism: Methylobacterium sp. WL6 (assembly GCF_008040095.1). Taxonomy (NCBI): domain Bacteria; kingdom Pseudomonadati; phylum Pseudomonadota; class Alphaproteobacteria; order Hyphomicrobiales; family Methylobacteriaceae; genus Methylobacterium; species Methylobacterium sp. WL6. The sequence continues at coordinate 9,838 of NZ_VRVH01000034.1, forward strand.
GACGGGCCAAGCCCCGCTTCGCCGTGCCCGGCGACGTCCTTCCGGGGCGCCCGGGCAGGCGCGCGATGAGTGCGCGCCGCGCGCTGATCGTCGGCGCCTCCCGCGGGCTCGGCCTCGGTCTCGTCGCCCGGTTCCTTGAGCGCGGCTGGGCGGTGACGGCTACCGTGCGCCGGCCGTCGGCCGCCCTGTCCGAGCTCGCGAGCGCCGGCACGCTGCGGATCGAGACGGGCGTGGACATCGACGACGATGCGGCGGTGACCGCCCTGCGCACGCGGCTGGCGGAGGCTCCGGCCTTCGATCTCGTCTTCGTGGTCGCGGGCGTCGCGACGCAGGCCGGCACGTCGGCCGCGACGATGCCGCGCGCGGTCGCGACGGCGGTGTTCGAGACGAACGCCCTCAGCCCGATCCGTTTCGCCGAGGCCTTCCACAAGCGCGTCGCACCGGGCGGTCTCGTCGTCCTGATGACGTCGAAGCTCGGCTCGGTGTCGCTGAACCGCGGCGGCGGCTGGAGCAGCTACCGGGCGAGCAAGGCGGCGCTCAACACCCTGGCCCGCTCCTTCGCCGGGCAGCACGCCAAGGCCGATTGGGGCGTCGTGCTGATGCATCCGGGCTGGGTCCGCACGGATCTCGGCGGCCGGCGGGCGACGCTCGACGTCGAGACCAGCGCGCGGGGCATGGTGGCCGTCCTGGAAGGTCGCCTCGGGGGATCCGGCTGCGTCTTCCTCGACCATACCGGGGAGGTCGTGCCCTGGTAGCCCCTCGAACTCGACGCCGCCGGATCGAGGTCCGTCTTCGGCGTCGCGGCGCGATCGCAACGCCGGACAGGCCATCCCTCCGGCTTTGAACGATTCCCGCCGGAGCCGTGCCCCGGTCGGAGGCGATCGTTCGGATCGATGCCCTGCGTCGAGACGCTTCGGGCCCGAAAAGCAAACCACCGCCCAAACTACGGCGATCCGTTCAGGCGCGTCACGCGGGACGATCGTCCAGCCTGTCGCCGCGGACCGCCGCGTCGTACCCGGCCAGCCATTGGTCGTGGGCCGCCATGCCCTCGGCATAGGGGCAGTCTTCGCGGCGGAGGTTCTTGCCCGGCGCGTAGAAGCCGAGCGCGTAGTGGTCCAGGTTGTCGTCCGGCGGCTCCGACATCGATGGTTCTCCCGTATGCGTGGGGCGGCGGCGGTGCCGCGGCTTAAGTCATCACCTCGGCGAGGATGCACGGCACCTCCGCCGGAAGCTCGCGGGCGAGGAAGCCGATTCCGCCGTAGCGGCGCGCCAGCCGGCGGCCCGCCTCGCCGTGGGCGTAGACGCTCCACAGGGCCGCGGCTTCGGGCTCGGTTCCGCGCGCGAGCAGGCCGACGATGAGGCCCGCCAGCGTGTCGCCCGATCCCGAGATCGCCAGCCCGCCATGCCCCATCTCGTAGCACCAGGCGCGGCCGTCGGGGGAGACGACCTGCGTCCGGCCGCCCTTCATCACCGTGATCGTCCCGAAGCGCTCGGTGGCCCGGCGAGCCGCCGCCAGCGGGTCGGCCTCGACGGCCTCTCGGTCGATGTCCAGCAGCTTGGCCATCTCGCCGGCGTGCGGGGTGATGATCGCTGGCTTGGGCAGGCGGCGCGTCAGGTCCGGATCGGCGCGCAACGCGGCGAGCGCCCCGGCATCCAGGACGATGGCTGCCGTGTCCGCCCCACGGACGAGCGCGGCGACCACGGCTTCCGTGTCCGCGTCCTCGCTCATCCCCGGCCCGCACAGGATCGCGTCGCTCGCGCCGGCCCGCTGCGCGAGATCGTCGGCGCAGGCGCGCCCGATGCCGCCGGCCTCGGTCTGTGCCAGGCCGATCACCAGGGCTTCCGGCACGGCGATCCCGATCGGGATCGCGAGGTCGCGGCAGACGCCGATCTGCAGCTTTCCCGCCCCGACGCGCATCGCCGCGTTGGCGCCGAGCAGGACGGCGCCCGGCAGCGCCGTGCAGCCCGCGACGATCAGGACGCAGCCGCGCCCATCCTTGCTGTCGCCGTCCGGATCGGGAGGGGCCATGCCGCGGAGCACGTGCTCGGTCAGCGGTGTGACGGCGCTCATGGCTTCCCTCCGGTCCTTGCCCCAAGGGTCTGACGGTCGCTCAGCTCTTGGTGTCGGGTTCGGAGGTAACGGTGGCGCCCTGTGCCTCAAGGGGTGCGACGAAGTTGTAGCGGATCAGGTCGAGGGCACCACCGGGTGTGGCGCGCGCGGAGGGGACGTACTCGGTGACCCCGCAATTGGCGATGTCGCCCTCGGCGTCGATCGCCAGGATCTCCCCCTCGGTCATGTTCTCCAGGAGGTAGCGCAGGCACAGGACGACCACCTGGTGGGCGACGAGGAGGATGCGCTGGCCTTCGTAGTGCAGGGCCATCGTGTCGAGCGCGCCGCGCAGGCGCAGGATGACGTCGCACCAGCTCTCGCCGCCGGGCGGCCGGTGGTAGAACTTGCCGAGGTCGCTGCGCAGCGCCGCCTGCTCCGGGTGCAGCTGCTCGATTCCGGCGCGCGTAAGCCGGTCGAGGATCCCGAACTCCTTCTCGCGCAGGCGCTCGTCGACGAGGAGCGGCGGGGTGTCCGCGGTTAGCGCACCGGCGGCGCGGATCCCCTCGGCGGTCTCGACCGCGCGGCGATAGGGCGAGGCCAGGACGAGGTTCGGACGCTGGTCCTCGGGCAGGCTGGCGAACCAGCGGCCGAGCGCCTCGGCCTGCCGGTGGCCGAGCGGGCTCAGCGGCACGTCCACGTCGCGTTCGGGGATGTCGATCCGCGCCGCGCCCGAGGCCTGCGCCGCATCGCGGGCGACGTTGCCGGCGCTCTCGCCGTGGCGCACGATCCAGAGGTGAAGCGGCTGTCTGTGCGGCACGGGGATCTCCAGCGCGTCCACCGGTCCGGTCGGCGCAGGTCTCGTCATACGGCGTCATCGCGCGCGAGACACGGCGACGACGCGGGATCGCATCGCCCCGCCGTCGGGCGCGATGCCGGCAGGGCGGGCGAGCGCACGAAGAAGCCCGCCGCGGCGAACCGGGCGGGCTGAACGACGTGCCGTCGTCGCGAAGGCTACTTCGCGGTCGGGGCGCTGCCGCTGTTGACGGTGCCGCCCGCGCTCGGGCCCGCGCCGTTGCCGGCGGCACCGGGCGCGACGGGCGCCGTGGTGGCGCTCGGCGCGGTGGTGCCTGCGTTCGGGACGGTACCGGTGGTGGTGGACGACCGGCCCGCGGCCGACCCCTCACTGATCGTGCCGCCGGCCGACGGCCCGGCGCCCGGGCTGCCGGGGCCGCCGTTGGAGGCTCCGCCCTGGGCGAAGGCGGCGGTGCCCATGGTCAGGACGAACGCGGACGCGAGCGTGATCGACTTGAAAGACAATGTGTTTCCTCCGGTGGATTACCAAACTCTGCTGAAGAACCAGCTTGCGCCGTCTCCGTTCCACACGAGAAACCCGGCCTGGATCTCTCCGGCCGGGCCCCTCGATCGTCGGGCTTCGATCGGCGCGTCTTCAAAGGCGCCTTCAGCGCGTCCTGGCACCGAGCTTCGTGCTGATCGTCCGTCCGCCGCCACGGCGCATCATGTGGCGCCGCATGGTGTGGTGGCGCATCATCGAGCGGCGCGTCATCCGCACCTGCACGGTCGGGGCCTCGGGCTGGACGAGGCTCGGCGCGGGCGCCGGCGTCGCGGCGGAGACGGCGCCGGCCGACATCAGGACGGCGCCGAAGGCCGCGGCCGCGATCGCAGAGGCTGTGAAACGGGTCTTGGTCATCGGTGCCGGGTCCTTGCTGCCGCACCGGGTCGGTGCCACGGCGTGAAACCACGGCCACGATCCGATCGTTCCTCGCCTTCCGGTTGAGAAGGTGCGAGCCGACCCGCCTCAGCCGATCAGGAAGTGCACCAGGATCAGCGCCAGCGCCGCGCCGCCGATCGCGAGGCCCATCAGGACGACGCTGCTGAGCTGGTCGACGCCGTCCACGTCCTGGCCGATGCGATGCTCGACGCTGTTGGCGCCGTGGCCCGGCCTGTCGGGAAAGGTGGGTTGTGCCATGTCGATCTTCCTCGCGATCCGAAGGGGTGATGCGGGGGCAACGCGACATCGGACCGGTCGGTCCTCGACGTTCGGCAGGCGATGCAACATGCCGCGGGTCGCGAAGTCCCGGGCGCAGCGCGCTCCGAGCCGATGTGAACCAAAGCCTTCGCACGCCGTTGCAAGTGCCAGCGACGGGAGTGGATCGATGAAGACGCTTTGCACGGTGATGGTGGTGGGCCTGACGATCGCCGGATCGGTCGCGCCGGCCTTGTCCCAGCCCTACGGCGGCCGGGACTACGGCTACGGCGAGCGCGAATCCGGGTATGGCGGCCGCGACGACCGCTACCGCGATCGCGACCGGGGCTACGACGACCACGGCCGCGGCGGCGGCCGCTTCGGGTTCGACGAGGCCGAGTACCTTCGCTGCAACCCCGACGTTCGCCGCGCGGTGAGCCGCGGGCAGGTGGATTCGGGCGCGGCGCATTACCGGGTGTTCGGCCGGCGCGAAGGCCGGCGGTTGAGCTGCTGAGCCTCCGACGACGCGGTCGGCCGGCTCGACGGCCGGGCGGAGGCGATCTCGCCAAGCCCGGCCGGAGAGCCGCGTAGGGTCGATGGCAGCCGCCGGTTCACCGACGGCTCGATCGGCCCGATTGAGATATGCACCCGGAGCGTAGCAACACCGTGTGGTTGCGCTTGCCGGTGCACTTGCCAGCATCCCCGCCATGGCCGCATGCAGCACGCGTTGCCGCCGCGAGCCCCAGCCCACGATGTCCCCTCCGCCCGCACCGTCGAGCACGCCGACCCATCACGGCCTGCCTCCGGCCCAGCGCGGGCAGGCGATGGTGGCGGTGCTCACCGGCGTCGCGCTGGCGACGCTCGACACCGCCATCGCCAACACCGCGCTGCCGACCATCGCCGCCGATCTCGGGGTCGATCCCGGTGCCTCGGTGTGGATCGTCAACGCGTACCAGCTCGCGGTGGTGGCGACGCTGCTGCCGATCGCGGCGCTGGGCGAGATCGTCGGCCAGCAGCGGATCTACGTCGGCGGGCTGATCCTGTTCACCGGCGCCTCGCTCGTCTGCGCGCTGGCCTGGTCGCTGCCGACGCTCGTCGCGGCCCGCGTGCTCCAGGGCGTCGGCGCGAGCGCCCTGATGGCGGTCAACATCGCCCTCATCCGCTTCATTTATCCGGCCCACCAGCTCGGGCGCGGCGTCGGCCTCAACGCCTTCGTCGTCGGCGTCGGTTTCGCGGTCGGCCCGACCGTCGCCTCGCTGATCCTCGTCGCGGCGCCGTGGCCGTGGCTCTTCGCCGTCAACGTGCCGATCGGGCTCGCCGCCCTGCTGCTGGCCTGGACCGCGCTGCCGGAGACCGGCCGCTCCGGCCACCGCTTCGATGGGGTCGGCTCGCTGCTCAACGCGTCCGCCTTCGCCCTGCTCGTGCTCGACCTCGGCGAGGCCGCGCACGAGGGGCCGCTCTGGCGCATCCTGGCGGAGGCCGCCGGCTCGGTCGCCTGCTTCCTGCTGCTGCTGCGGCGGCAGGCAGGGCATCCTGCGCCGATGCTGGCCGCCGACCTCCTCCGGCGCCCGCTGTTCGCCCTCTCCGCCACGACCTCGGTGTGCTCGTTCGCGGCGCAGGGGCTCGCCTTCGTCTCGCTGCCCTTCCTGTTCCAGCACACGCTCGGGCGCACGCAGGTCGAGACCGGCTTCCTGATGACGCCGTGGCCCGTCGTGGTCGCGCTGATGGCCCCCCTGGCCGGGCGCCTCTCGGACCGCTACCCGCCGGGCCTGCTCGGCGGGATCGGGCTCGCCGGACTCGCCGTCGGCATGGGGCTGCTCGCCGCCCTGCCGGCGAGCCCGACCGTCCTCGACATCGGCTGGCGCATGGCGATCTGCGGCGCGGGCTTCGGCTTCTTCCAGGCGCCGAACCTGCGTGCCATCATGACGAGCGCGCCGCCGGCGCGATCGGGCGGGGCAAGCGGCATCGTCGCCACCTCCCGTCTCCTCGGCCAGACCATGGGCGCCGCGCTCGTCGCCGCCTGCTTCGCGATCGCGGATGCGCATGGGCCGGCGCTCGCCCTGGGGCTCGGCGGCGCCTTCGCCGCCGTCGCGAGCGTCGTCAGCTTCCTCCGGCTCGCCGTCGCCCCCGAGGACACGGCGAGACCGGCGTGAGGCTGCGGGGCCGGACCTCGGCGCCGCGTTAACGCTTCATCAACCACGCGCCGGCCACGGTGTCCCGAGGAGAGACACCGCCATGAAGCGACGCCCCAGCCGCGACTTCGATGCCCTGAGCCAGGCACAGATCGCCGCCGGCCGGACCGACACCCGCCGCGTGGATGCCGGCCGCCTGATGCCCGCCTCGGCGCCGAAGCGGATGGCGGACCTCCTCGACGCGATCCAGCACGTGACCGAGGCGGCGACGGGGGAGCGCAGCTTCCTCCACGTCCGGCCGCGCTCGTGACGCCGGCGCGCTTCTCCGGCACCCGCGCTCGTCCGGCGACGGTCTTGCGATGATCACGCTGGGCTTTGTGGTGATGCTCGCGGCCGCCCTCGGCCCGGCGGCGATCCTCGTCGCCGCCCCGGCGCGCCGTCGGTTCCTGCGCTGAGCGCGGAGCCTACGAAGCCGGCCCACGTCACGCTGCGGGGCGCGCCGCCTGATACACGGCGAGGAAGATGCGGACGGCCTCGTCCACGTGCCGTTCCATGTCGGCGCGGCTGCCGTCGTCCTTGTGGGGGATGAACAGGCACACCGGAACCACCTTCCCGATGATCAACCCGATGAACATGGTCGCGGCGAGCAACGGGTCGTCGCCGATGAACGCGCCGTCGCGCCGGGCCGCCTCGAGGTAGTCGGTCAGGTGCCGCTGCGTGCGGCCCGGCGCCATCGCGTAGAACGCCTCGCCGAGGGCCGGGTTGCGCTGGACCTCGGCGACGATGATGCGGGCGAGCGCCGTCATCTCGGGCATGATCATCGCGCCGTAGAGGTTCGTGCCGAAGGCCCGCAGCACCGCCGGGAGCGGGCCCTTGCTCCCGAGATCGGTCTCGATCCGCTGCCTGAGATCGCGCGTCCGGTTGCTCACGACCTCGATGAACAGGTCGTCCTTCGAGCCGAAATGGCGATAGAGCGTCTCGGTCGAGGCCCCGGCCTCGTTCGCCACCATCTTCATCGTGGTGTCCGAGAACCCGTGCTGAAGGAACACGCGCTCCGCCACAGCGGCGATCTCCTCGCGACGTCGCGATCCGCGCGGCACACGAATCCGAGAGCCATCAGCCGAACCGTTCGTTTCGCTTGACATCACCATCCAGATTGAGGGTAGAAACGAAACGTTCGGTTCGGATAACCCGCCGCACCGTACGGACGATCGCCCACGCCGTCTCGCTGAACGTGCGGTGGGACGAAAGGTTTGCATTCATTCCATGCGCGACGTCGATGCAAGCACCTCGTCCGGCCTGTCCAGGCCGTCGCGGAGTCGACGCGACCTGCTCGACGTCGGCTCGCCGCCCCGGCAGGGCGGGCCAGCCCGCGATGCCGACGACCGCCGTCGCCCCGCCCGCGATGCGTTGCGCGTCGTCCGGGATCGGCCCCGCGACGGCAGGGACGAGGAGCCGTACGCGGACGAGCGGGATCACGGATATCCCCGTCGCAGCCGCGACGCGCGCGACCACCGCTCCGAGGGCTGGCAGGTTCGCGAGCGGCAAGGCGACGACGATCGGCACGGCGACGACGATCGGCAAGACCACGATGGGCGAGACGACCATCGGCAGGACGACGATGATCGGAAGGGCGGCGACGCGAAGGACCGGGACGACCGCGGCGGCAAGAAATCGGACGGAGACGACCAGGGAGCGGACGAGCGCGCGCGCAGGAAGCGGCGGCCTTGGGTCATCGGGATCGCCGTGGTGGTCCTGCTGCTGCTCGCCGGGGGCGGCGTGACCTACTGGCTCGCGACCCGCGGGACGATCAGCACCGACGACGCCTACACCGACGGCAACATCGTCACGATCGGGCCGCAGGTGGCCGGGCAGGTGATCGCGCTCGAGGTGACGGACAACCAGTTCGTGCACAAGGGCGACACGCTGTTCCGCATCGACCAGCGCCAGTTCGTCTACAGCCGCGAGCAGGCCCAGGGCCAGTTCGCCGCGAGCAACGCCCAGATCGCCAGCCAGCGGCTCGGCGTCGAGATCGCCAAGAAGAACTTCCCCGCGGCCCTCCAGCTCGCGCAGGCGAACCTCGACTCGGCCAAGGCCAACCTCGCCCTGCAGCAGGCCAACTACGACCGGCAGAGGAGCCTGCCCAAGCTGGCCACGACGCAGCAGGAGGTCGAGACCAACGCGTCCAACTACCAGCAGGCCAAGGCGCAGGTCGAGCAGGCCCAGGCCCGCCTCGTCCAGGCGATGCCGGTCCAGCAGAACATCGGCCAGTCCGAGCAGCAGGTCGACCAGATCAAGGGCCAGGCCGAGCAGGCCAGGGCGCAGGTCGAGCAGGCCAACCTGAACATCGAATGGAGCGTGGTGCGGGCGCCGCAGGACGGCTGGGTGACGAAGCGCAACGTCAACGCCGGCGACTACCTCACCGCCGGCCAGCAGGTCATGTCGCTGGTCACCACCGACGTCTGGGTGACGGCCAACTACAAGGAGACCGAGCTCGACGGCATGCGGACCGGGCAACGGGTGCGGATCGCGATCGACGCCTATCCCGACCTCGCCCTGCAGGGGCACGTCGAGTCGATCCAGCGCGGGTCGGGCTCGAAATTCTCCGCCTTCCCGGCCGAGAACGCCACCGGCAACTTCATCAAGATCGTCCAGCGCGTGCCGGTGAAGATCGTGATCGATTCCGGCCTGAGGAAGGAGGAGCCGCTGCCGCTCGGCATCAGCGTGGTGCCGACGGTGATGCTGAAGTGAGCGGGGCCTCGGACGGCTGGAAACCTGCCCACAACCCCTGGCTCATCGCCATCGCGGTGACGCTGGCGGCGTTCATGGAAGTGCTCGACACCACCATCGTCAACGTGGCCCTGCCCTACATCGCGGGCTCGCTCGCCGCCTCGAACGACGAGGCGACCTACACGCTCACCGCCTACCTTGTCGCCAACGGCATCGTCCTCACGATCGCCGGCTGGCTCTCCGACACGATCGGCCGGAAGCGCTACTTCCTGATCTGCATCGGCATGTTCACGGTGGCCTCGTTCCTGTGCGGGCTGTCGCAGAGCCTCGGGCAGATCATCCTGTTCCGCCTGATGCAGGGCTTCTTCGGGGGCGGCCTGCAGCCGAGCCAGCAGGCGATCATCCTGGACACCTTCCCGCCGGCCAAGCGCGGGGCGGCCTTCGGGGTCACGGCGGTGGCGACGGTGGTCGCGCCCGTCCTCGGGCCGACGCTCGGCGGCTACCTCGTCGAGCACGCGACCTGGCGCTGGATCTTCTTCATCAACGTGCCGGTCGGCATCGTCACGCTGTTCGTCAACGCCTACCTGGTCCAGGACCCGCCGGCCGCGGCCGAGAAGCGCGCGCGCGGGCTCGACTACGTCGGCCTGGCCCTGATCGTCGTCGGCATCGGCTGCATGCAGATCATGATTGACCGCGGCGAGGTCAACGCCTGGTTCAGCTCGTCCTTCATCCGGATCATGGCCGTCGTCGCCTTCCTCGGGATCTTCGGCGCCATCTGCTGGCTGCTGACGGCCAAGGCGCCTGTGGTCGACCTGATGGTGTTCCGGGACCGGAACTTCGCCGTCGGCTGCCTGCTCATCGGCGCGGTCGGCGCCCTGCTCTACGCGGGCTCGGTCCTGATCCCGCAATTCGCGCAGCAGGTGCTGGGCTACACCGCGCTCGATTCCGGCTTCATCCTGTCGCCGGGCGGCGTGGCGGTGATCGTGCTGATCCCGCTCGTCGGCCTGATGATGAAGGTCGTGCAGACCCGCTACCTGATCATGTTCGGGTTCGCCTTCATGGGCGCGGCGATGTTCTATTCGAGCCGGATCGCGCCCGACATCGACTTCCGGACCCTGGTCTGGATGCGCACGCTCCAGACGGCGGCGCTCGCCTTCCTGTTCGTGCCGATCTCCACCGTCGCCTACCTGACGCTGCCCCAGAAGTACCGCAGCGACGCGTCGGCGCTGTTCTCGATGTTCCGCAACGTGTTCGGCTCGGTCGGGATCTCGCTCTCGACCGCCGCGGTCACGGAGCGGACGCAGGCCGACCAGGCCCACCTCTCGACGTTTATGACGCCGCTGCGACAGGGCTACGCCACGCTGATCCAGGAGACCGAGCAGACGCTGCGCTCGCTCGGGCGTGCCGCCTCGGTGGTGCACCAGCAGGCCGTCGCGCAGACCTACCAGACCTACACGAAGCAGGCTCAGATCCTGGCCTACAGCAACGTGTACCAATACGTGGCGCTGCTGGCGTTCCTCGTCGTGCCGCTCTGCTTCCTGATATCGGCCCGGACCGCCAAGGCCGAGGGCGGAGGACACTGACATGACATCCCGCCGAATGTTCGAAGGCCGGTCCCGCGCGAAGGCCTCGGCTGCGCTGTCGGGCCGGGCCTCCCTCCTCGCGCTCGCCGCGATGCTCGGCCTGGCCGGCTGCACGGTCGGCCCCGACTTCTCCGTTCCGCCGACGCCGCTCGCCGACGCGAGCGACTACCTCGACACCGGCGTCCCGGCCCGGGCGGCACGGCGCCTGACGGCGCGCACCAGCCAGGCCGAGCCGGACATCGCCTGGTGGCAGGCCTTCCGCGATCCGATCCTGACCCGGCTCGAGGAGCGCGTGGCCGCGCAGAACCTCGACGTGAAGACCGCGACCGCGCGCCTGTTCGAGAGCCGGGCCCAGCTCACCACCGCGAACGCCGCGACGCTGCCGACGATCGGCGGCACCGGCAACGCCTACCGCATGCAGTACAGCCAGAACGGGACGATCGGCCTCCTGTCCGGCTCCCTCGGCGGCCTGACCGGCGGCGGGGCGGGGGGCGCCAACCCGACCGCACCGCTGACCAACGGGTTCGAGAGCTACACCCTCGGGCTCGACGCATCGTGGGAGCTCGATCTCTGGGGCCGGGTCCGCCGCTCGGTCGAGGCCGCGGAGGCCCAGGCCGACGCGTCCGCGGATCAGCGCCGCGACATCCTGGTCTCGAGCCAGTCCGACCTTGCCCGCAACTACGTGCAGCTGCGCGGCACCCAGGAGCAGATGCGGATCAACCTCGCCAACATCCGCGTCAACGAGCAGATCCTCGACGTGGTGCGGGTGCGCCAGCAGAAGGGCCTCGTCACCGGCCTCGACATCGCCAGCGCGGCGCAGCAGGTCGAGGCGATCAAGGCGCAGCTGCCCGGGCTGCAGCAGCAGGAGATCCAGCAGATCAACGCGATCTCGCTCCTGCTCGGCGAGGCGCCGCTCGCCCTGTCGCAGGAGCTGGTCACCGCCCGGGCGATCCCGCCGGTGCCGCCGCGGGTGCCGGTCGGCATCCCGTCGACCCTCGTCCTGCGCCGTCCCGACATCCGCGCCGCGGAAGCCAACCTGCACGCCGCCGTGGCCGAGATCGGGGTCGCCGAGGCGCAGTTCTTCCCGACCGTGACCTTGAGCGCCAGCCCGACCGGCAACGCGGTCGATCCCGGCAAGATCTTCCGGGTCTCGTCGCTGCAGTACATGAACGTCGGCCCGTCGATCTCGATTCCGCTCTTCGACGGCGGCCGGCTCAAGGCGAACCTCGTGCTCCAGCGCGCCCGGCAGCAGGAGGCGGCGATCGCCTACCAGAAGGCCGTGCTCCAGGGTTGGCACGACATCGTCAACGCGCTCGCCGCGTTGCGCGCCGACGAGGGCCGGCGGGCGCGCCTGTCCAGGCAGGTCGGCGATGCGCGCCAGGCGCTGTCGCTGTCGCGGTCGCGCTACGAGCAGGGCGTCGACACCTTCACCACGGTCCTGCAGGCGTCGCAGACCGTGCTCCAGGCGGAGGTCAACCTGGCTCAGGCCACCGCCGCGATCTCGACCGACTTTGTCTCCCTGTCGCGGGCGCTCGGCGGCGGGTGGGAGACGACGTTCCCGAGCGGCCGGACGCCGCCCCTGTCCCTGGCGAAGGTCGGCGTCCCGCTCGCCGACCTCGTCCACGACGCGCCCGCCGCACATTGAGCGGCGTCGCGCCGAGCGCGCGGCGTCGGCGTCAGAACGCGTTCGCGACCGGCCTGAAGGCGCGGACGAGGTCGGTGTCGAGCCGTCCGCCCATCCCGACCAGGATGTCGTAGGCCTTCGCGTTCGGCATCGGCGCGCGATAGGGGCGGCGCTCGATCAGCGCGCCGAAGATGTCGCAGATCGTGACGAGGCGGACGAGATCCGGGATCGCGCGGCCGGCGAGCCCGTCAGGATAGCCCGAGCCGTCGAGCATCTCGTGATGCGAGCGCACGACCGCGAGCAGGGTGTCGTCGAACCCGCGCCCCACCAGCATGGCGTATCCCAGCGCGGCGTGGGTGCGCATCACGGCCATCTCCCCGTCGTCGAGCCTGCCCGGCTTGTTCAGGATGGCGGGGTCGATCTCCATCTTGCCGACGTCGTGCAGCAGGGCCGCCTTGACGAGGTGATGGCGGTCGGCCGCTTTCAGGCCGAGGATGCCGCCGAAGGCCGCCGACAGCCCGGCCACGAGCATGCAGTGCCGGTGGGTGGCGTCGTCGAAGCGCCGGACGGCGCGCACCCAGGAGCGGATGTCGACCTCCTGCACCGCGCTAGCCACGAGCTTCGTTCCGGCCTCGATCTCGGCCGGCGTGACCGAGCGGCCGGGCACGAAGGTCTTGCGCAGGAACTGCTCGGCCATCTCGCCGTAGCGTTGCATCGCCGCCGGCATCGGCGCCGCCCGCTCCAGCAGGCCCGTCAGGGTATCGACCAGGGCACCCGCGCCGGCGGCGGCGCTCAGCAGGCTGGAGGCGCCCAGGAGGTCGGCGTACGCGCGCGTGCGGCCGCCGTCGTCGTGCAGCAGGCAGACGTAGGGCACGTGCTGGCCGCGAACCCGCTCGAGCACCTGGCGCAGGCGCTGAAGCGCCTCGGAGGTCAGCGCCTTCACGTCGCTGACGATCAGTCGCGGCGGCCCCGGATACGGCTCGTCGTCGTAGAGGTCGTAGATGGTCGAGCCCTCGAAGTCTCGCAGGTCCCGGGCCAGCCGTGCCGTGCGGGCCGGGTCGTCGCTGATCAGAAGAAGCTCGGCCATGACGGCGGTCCATGTTGGATTTTCGTTGTCGCGCTCATCTTGGACAGATTACAGATAGACCTCCCCCATCATCTCGAGGTCTGGCGCCGGGAGCGGCAGATCCATGCTCGAGATCATCCCAGCGCCCGCGACGCTTCGCGGACCTGCCGCGTCGCGTGATCCACCCGCTCGCTGGCCTGGGCGATCATGTCCATGCCCGACGCAATCACCGACACGCCGCGCGAGGCGGTCTGCATGCTGCCCGAGATCTCCTGCGTCACCGCGGACTGCTCCTCGACCGCCGCCGCGATCGCGTTCGACACGTCGTTGAGCGTCTGGATCGTGGTCTGGATCGAGGCGATCGCGTCGACGGCATTGCGGGTGGCGTTCTGCGTCGCGACGATCTGGCCCCGGATCTGATCCGTGGCCTTGCCGGTCTGCTCGGCCAGCGCCTTCACTTCGGCCGCCACCACGGCGAAGCCCTTGCCCGCCGCCCCGGCGCGGGCCGCCTCGATCGTGGCGTTCAGCGCGAGCAGGTTGGTCTGGGCGGCGATGCCCTGGATCAGGGCGACGACGTCGCCGATCTGGGCGGCCTGGCTGCTCAGGCCGGCGACGATGTTGCCCGTGCGCTCGGTCTGATGGACGGCCTGGCCGGCGATCTGAGCGGCGTGGCTGACCTGCTGGCTGATCTCGCCGACCGAGGCCGAGAGCTCCTCCGCGCCCGAGGCCACGCTCTGGATGTCGCCGGAAACGCGCGCCACCGTGGTGGCCGCCTCCGAGGTCTGCCGCATGACGTCCTCGGTCGCCGCGCCGATCGCATCGAGATCCGTGCCGATCGCCCGCTGCGCTTCGACGCGGCGCTGCCGCTCGCGCACCTGCTCGGTGATGTCGGTCGCGAACTTGACGACCTTGACCGTGCGCCCCTCCGCATCGGTGACGGGGTTGTAGGTCGCCTGGATCCAGACCTCGCGTCCGCCCTTGCCGATCCGAAGGTACTCGGCGGACTGGTATTCCCCGCGGGCGAGCGCCTTCCAGAACTCCTGGTAGGCGGCCGTGGCGCGATCCGCCTCGGTGACGAACATGCTGTGGTGCTGGCCCTTCACCTCGTCGAGCCGGTAGCCGACGGCATCGAGGAAGTTCGCGTTGGCGGTGAGGATCGTGCCGTCGGGCTCGAAGGCGATCACGGCCTGCGACCGGTGCAGGGCGGCGATCTGACCCTCGAGCTCCAGCGCTTCCTGCTTGTGGGCGGTGACGTCGGTCGCGAACTTCACGATCCTGACGGTCTTGCCGGCGCGGTCGAGCACGGGGTTGTAGGAGGCCTGGACCCAGACCTCGCGGCCTCCCTTGGCGATGCGCCTGAAGGCGGCCTGTTGCGACTTGCCCTGCGCCAGATCCGCCCAGAACTGCCGATACGCCTCGCTGGTCGCGTATGACGGCGGGACGAACAGGCTGTGATGCCGCCCCTGGATCTCGTCGAGGCCGTATCCCATCACCGCGAGGAAGTTGGTGTTGGCGGTGAGGATCTTGCCGCCGGGGTCGAACTCAATCACGGCCTGCGATTTGTCCAGCAGATCCGCCGCGATCGAGGCGCGATGATTTCGAAATGTCAACATGCCGTCCCCCCGTCCAATCATCGGCTTCCCAGCGTGCTCGTCCTTCGAGGCGAGAATTCGTACAGGCAGGCGATGAATTCCAGGCACAACCTAGACTATAAATAGTTAAGACCGGCTTATACTCCTGTCAGAATTGACGTCGACATGACGATCCGCCGACGAGATCACGTTTATGATACTACGCATCGCAAAATTGATACTTTCCGCGACTTTTCATACCTCTGGTTGAACATTGGGTGATCCTGGGTTCCACCGCGGCATCACCGCCTCGCCCGCGATGGGATGTCGGTGGTCAGGGGCGACCGGATGCCTCGCGACGGGTCTGGGTCGGTGCACACCCGTACATGCGGCGATAGCGCTGCCCGAAATCGCTCATGTGGACGAAGCCCCACCGTCTTGCGATGTCTCCGACGGAGAGATTCATGTTCGAAGTCGCGACGAGATCTTCGTGGACGCGCATCAGGCGCTGCTGAATGATGTATTGGAACGGCGTCTGGTCGACCGACCGGCGGAAGTTGTCCTGCAACCCCCGGACGCTCAGCCCGGCGGCCGCGGCGATGTCGCTCAACGCCAGGGGCGTGGCGAGATACGTCTGAATATAGTCCTTCGCGAGGCTCAGGCGCGACGGCCGGGCCTGCCGCCGGACGTCGGCGATCGCCTCCGCCCGCCTCGGCCAGGCCGAAAGCAGTTGATACCCCAGGATCTCCTGCATCAGCGCTAGGGTGTGATCGCCCGAAGGCTCGACCTCGAGGCATCGGCGATAGATCTGCCGCATCGCGCAGTACAAGGCTCTGATGCCGGGCGCCCCCATGTCGGCGCCCCGGGCGAAGGGCGGGAAACCGGTCGCTTCGCCGCCGGTCAGAGCCGCGTTGATGGTCGTCAACGCCTGTTTCGAGATCGAGCAGCCGAACAGGTGGAACCCGTCCGACGATTGCGCATCGCTCAGATCCTGATGATCGGCGAGGATCGCGGTCGTCGGCGCCCCCATGGCACGACCGTCCTGGAAGACGTAGTTCGTATGCCCGCCCAACGTGAAGTTGATCGTCACGATGTCGTAAGCGGATTTCGGCCTTCTGCTGTAGGGGCCGACGGACCTCACGTCCCAGAAACTGAGCAGATCGCTCTGGCTGCCGACGAGCTCGATCTTGATCTCGGACGACCGCCCGATCTCGAACTGCACCGGGACCATGTCCCGATCGTTGAAATCCCGGACGTTCGTCGCGGAGCCGATCGACTCGGCTATGCGTCCCCTGGGTCGCCAGATCCCCGACCTCGAATTCGCCTTGCCCTTCATCGTGCCCTGTTCTTGCCCTGGCCTATCTCCCGACCGCACCGACGATCATTCCGCGAAGGACGTGAGGATCGGGATTTCCGAGCCGCGATCTCTTCGGCTGCATGCAACGCTCGTCGAAAGACCTGCGGCGGCCCCCGTCGCGAGGCGCTTCGAGGACACGGATCGCGCCGATCCAAGATCCCCGACGTTTCGATCCGCGACCCTCGGCGTATCCGCGCGAGGGGATGCCGAACGTTACTGAATCGTGCCACATCTCATAAAACAATCGTAAGTTGGTTGTAGCTTCCGACTTTTCTACCGCTGCAACGATCGACTTTTATCTATGCAAAAGGAGCTATCTGTTTTGCCCGAATCCCGCGACGATGGCAGGCATCACTTTTCCGCGATCGTCGGACCCGACGAATATCGCCGACGATCGTCCGAATAGTTTCGTGATGCGGCACTCAGAATAGTATATTCTGAGACAGAATTTCGATTTATCAAATATGGATAATACAGAAAAAGTATTTCAAGGTGATTGTCTCTGCTGAGATCGTCCGTGACGCGCACTTCCGCAGTTCGGGGGAACGTCATCGGCGAGACGCGATGTTCCGTCGGCGCGCTGCTGCTGAATGGGGGCGCTCGTTCGCCGCGCGATGGACCCGGCCGGGGCTCGAGGCCCGGCGGCGCCGCGCGCTGCGGCGATCGTGCCGGCTGTGCCGGGTCGCGATACGCCGGTGGGAAGCCGCTTCGTCGGCGGCGTCGGCCGTGATCAGGAGCGCACGCAACGTGGCCGTCGGCATCCTCGCCGACGCCGATCCGGAGGCGCCGCGGCCGGTCCGGAACCGGTCAGGCGCCGGAGGTCGCCGCGCCGCCGTCCCGCATCGCCTCGGCGACGCTCTCGAAGGCGGCCACCACCGCCTGCGCATTCGCTTGGCGGATGGCGTCGAGATCGGGGCCGCCGGCGCCGGGGATCTCGATGTCCGACATCTCGGCGCTGAGGCTGCGCCCGAGCGCGCGCACCCGGTCCGGCGGCAGGCCGCTCTGCTCGAACACCAGCACCGCGACCGTCTGGACGAGCACCCGCAGGGCGGAGGCTTCCGCGAGCCGCTCGACTGCTTCCTGATTGATCGCCATCGCCACCCCGCCGCCCGGCTCCGCCCCCGGAGGCCGGCTCATCGTCGTCGCCCCGCCATGCCCGAGGCCGCGTCCGGATGGCAACCGCTAATGCGCGTCGTCGGTATCCAGCGTCAGTCCGGTTGCATGCGGCGGGCTTCCGTCGGCGAGGCTCAGGCGGCTTTCGGAAGCCAGTCGCAGAAGGCGCGTACGGCCGGGTCCTCGGCGCGGGCCTCCGGGACGTAGGCGTGGTAGCTGCGCGCCGGCAGCGCCGGGCCGTCGAAGGGCAGCGTCAGCCGGCCGGCCGCCACGTCGTCGGCGATCAACCGCTCCGGCCCCATCGCCACGCCCAGCCCGTCGAGGGCGGCTTGCAGCGTGAGGTAGAAGTGCTCCAGCGTCACCGAGCGCGCCGGGCCGAGGTTCGGCACGCCGGCGGCCTGCAGCCAGTGCGGCCACACCTCGGGCAGCGTCGCCGCGTGCAGCAGCGTGTGGCGCTCCAGGTCCGCCGGCGCGCGGAGCGGCAGGCGCTGCAGCAGCGCCGGGCTGCAGACGGGGATGCGCCGCTCGGTCAGGAAACGCTGCCGGACATAGCCGGGGCACGTGTCCGGCCCGCCGCGGATCGCGACGTCGAACGGCTCGACGATGTGGGCGAGCGGCACGTTCGAGGTGGTCAGCCGGACCTCGATCGCCGGGTTGCCGCGCTGGAAGGCCGAGAGGCGCGGGATCAGCCAGCGCAGCGTGAAGGTCGCGAGCGCGTTCACATGCAGCACGCGCGCCTGCCCCCGCTCCATCTGCCGCGCGGTCGCGAGCGCGACGCGGTCGAGGGCGGCCCCGATCTCGGCGAGGTAGCCCCGCCCGGCTTCCGTTAGGACGACGCGACGGTTGTGGCGCTCGAACAGCGGCGTCCCGAGCCAGGCCTCGAGCGCCTGGATGTGCCGGCTCACGGCACCGTGCGTCACGCCGAGTTCCGCCGCGGCCAGCGTGAAGCTCTGGTGCCGGCCGGCGGCCTCGAACGCCTTGAGCGCGTTGAGCGGCGGCAGTCGGCGATGCATGCGCGTCAGCTTTCCTCACACACACGTCAACATAAGGCGTTTGTCAGCCGGCGGCGAGGACGGCATCCTGCCGGCCATGAACACGGCCAGCAACACGGACAGCCGCTCCGCGCGCCCACCGAACCTCGCCGCCCCATCCGAGCCGGCCCAGGTCGCGGAGGCGGGGCGCTCGCTCGCGGTGGTCGGCCTGAACCACGCGCTCCACGACGGCTACACCGACCTGATCTACGTGCTGCTGCCGGTGTGGCAGGCGGAGTTCGGCCTCGGCTACGTCGCGCTGGCCGTGCTGCGCTCGCTTTACGTCGGCGCGCTGGCCGGGCTGCAGATGCCGGCCACCGCCGTCGCCCGCCGGCTCGGCCTGCGCACCGTGCTGGTGCTCGGGACGCTGCTCGGCGCGGCCGGCTACGCTCTCGCCGGCGCGTCGGGCGGCCTCGTCACCCTGTGCCTCGCCCTCGCCCTCTCGGGGGCCGGCAGCAGCACGCAGCATCCGCTCGCCTCGGCGGTCATCGCCCGGGCGTATGGAAAGGCCGCGCGCGGGCCGCTCGGCACCTACAACTTCACCGGCGACCTCGGGAAGGCGGCGCTGCCGCCCCTCGTCGGCCTCCTCCTCCTCCGCACCGAATGGCGCGCCGTGCTGTGGATCGTCGCCGGCCTCGGTGCCGCGGTCGCGATCGCCGTCGCCGTCCTGCTGCCGCGTGAGCCGGCGTCGCGCGAAGCCGAGCCGGGCGAGCCGCGGGCGACCCCGGCC
>NZ_VRVH01000350.1:0-4331 GCF_008040095.1 Methylobacterium sp. WL6
GCGTAGGCGCCGGCGCCCGGCCCGCCCGCCTGGATCGCGTCGGCGACCGCCGCCGCGTTGCGGGTCGTGGCGATGGCGGAGAGCGCCACGTCGTTGCGGGTCAGGTTCAGATCGACCGCGGTCGGCTCGTAGCGGAGCGTCGGCGTCAGGAAGGCGAAGTTCGATGTCGCGCCGGAAAACCGCCCCGACACGCCCCCGGCCGCATCGAGGATCGCGTAGCGGGTGCGCGGGCCGTAGCTGCCGGCTTGGGCCAGCACCTGCACCGTTCCGCCCGCGAGCGTGGCGGTTCCGGCCACCGCGAGGCGGTCGGACCGGCCGGCGGCGTCGGCCTCGACCTGATAGGCCGAGCCCGCCGCGAAGGCGGCGCTGCCCGCGACCGTCAGGGTGCCGATCGAATGGCCCGGCGCCACCGTGCCGCCCGGCAGGACGGCGAGCCCCCCCACCGTGCCCGAGCCGCCGAGCCGGCCGCCGGCGACGGTGACCGTCGAGACGAGCGAGCCGTCCACGGTCAGGGTTCCGCCGTTGACGAGGGTCGGGCCGGCATAGGTGTCGGTGCCGCCCAGCCGCAGGGCGCCGCTGCCGTTCTTGATCAGGCCGCCGGGGCCGGAGATGTCGTTGTTCCAGCTGTCGCTCGCGCCGTAGCCGCCCTGCGACGCGTCCATGGTCACGGAGACGGTGCTGGCGAAGGCGCCGTAGCCGTCGTTGGCGGCGTAGAGGTTGATCCGTCCCCAGCCGCCGTAGGTGTTCCCGTCGAGAAGCGGATACCCCGAGGGCAGGCCGGTGCTCGCCAGCACGTCCGTCCGCTGGGCGTCGGTCAGGTAGGGGAAGCGGGTGAGGAGCAGGACCTGCGCCTGGACCGGGACCTCCGCGGCGGTCATCGCGGCCTGCGGGCCCGTCGGCTGGAAGCCGTAGGTCATCCGCGCGCGGTAGTTCGCCCTGTTCTGCGCGGGGTCGCCGAAGGGGTCGGCGGCGCTCGACGCAGCCGCCACGCAGGCGCCCACGCTCGCGGCCCCGCAGGAGGCCGCGAGGTAGGACTGGGTCTGCCGGTAGGCTTCGTAGACCGCGTAGGCCGCGGCGTTGGCGGGGTTGGTCCAATCGAGCCGGTTGCCGCTCGCGTCGTAGAGCGCGGCGTAGATGTTCGTGGCGGCGATCGCGGTGGCCTCCATGCGGCCGCCCATCACGTCGAGGGGCGAGTGCATGCCGGCGAGGATGCGGTCGTTGCCGAGGTCGGCGGCGCGGGCGAGCAGTTCCTGGAACTGCTGCGGCACCAGGAAGCCGACGCCGAGCGCCTGGAGCGTGCCGGAATTGGTATGGCCGCTCGGAAAGGCGCCGTCCGCGTAAGGGTTGGTGCCGTTGATGATCGGCTGGAGCAGGGCGGGCACGCTGACGGAGGTCGAGACGCGGTAGGGCCGCGGCGCGGTGCCGACGCCCGGCAGGTAGTCGCCGACGCCGAAGGTGGCCGGGGTGAAGGTGCCCGCCGCATCGAAGCTGCCGACGTTCGGCGCGGTGAGCGGCCTTCCGCCGTTGGCGTCGATCATCGCCCGGGTCACGGTGAAGCCGCGGACCCAGGACGCCGTGGTGCCGTAGACGGCGGGGACGGGGAAGCTCGACAGGTAGGCCGGGACGACGAGGCTCGCGGTGTCGGACGCCCTCAGCGCGGTCCGGTTCGTGATCGCGTTGTAGTTGCCGTAGCGGGGGTCCAGCGGGTCAACGGCCGGCGTCGCGCCCTGGTAGCGCTCGAAGATCCGCTTGGCCGGCTCGGTCGAGCCGTTCGCCCGGACCACGTTGTTGATGAAGCTCACCGCCGCGGCGAGCGGCGTCGCGGTTCCGTTGCCGAAGGTGGTCGACCCGGCGCTAGCACCGGTGCCCAGGCCGATGTCGGCCGCGTATTCGGACAGCGTCGGCGCGGCGTAGGTGGTGGGCGTCAGACGCGCGGGCGTCGTCCCGCCGAACGAGGCGCCGGCGCCCGCGAGATACAGGCCGGTCAGCGGCCCGAGGCCGTTGAGCACGCTGTAGGGCTGCGCGGTCCGGTCGTCGCGCACCGCCGCAAGCGTCTGGTCGGCGGTGCGCGCCTGCGTCATCGTCGCGACGGTCTGGTAGTTCTGCGTCAGCACCGCGGGGTCGCCCGTCAGGAGCCGCCCATAGCTGTCGAACAAGCGGTCGAGGACGGTGCCCGGACTCACGGACGTGCTGTTGGGAAAGCCCGGCGCCGGCCCTGCCGGAAACGCCTGCGCGTCCGCACGGGCCGGCAGGAGGACGGTCGCGCCGAGGAGGGCGGCCTTGAGCGGAACGCGCATGGAGGGTCCATTCAAGCGGCGGGGGTCGAAACGGATGACCGGGCGATCGCGCGCCCTGGGCCGCCGGCCCAGTAGAACGCGCGCTCCAGTTGTATCGATGACGTATTCTGCACCCGAGCCGTCAGGTTTCGCCGGGTGATGCCGATGCGGGCGCCGGTGCGACGCCCGTTTCGTCGCTCTGTGCTTGCGGTCACGCTTATCCAGCGGCCGTGTACGTCTTGTGACGGCCCTTCCATCCGGTCGCGAATACCCGGCCTCCGGGTTCGCCGCGGGCGATCGTCTTGGCCGATACGCTGGTCGCGCGGCCGGTGCCGGTGCCGCCGCGGCGGGCTCCGGGATCCGTGCGTCGGCCGGGCGGCCGTGGAAAGCGTCGGAATCGAACCGCCCTGCGCCTCCGGCTGTTGACGCCGGCCCGGGACGCGGCCCAACACCGACGCCGTCACCGGACCCGGAACCAGGAACGCATGAGCGACGGCGTCGAGCTGATCCGATCGGGCACGCCGGTCTTCCGCCGCACGGCGCTGGCGCTGGCGGCGGCCGGGTTCTCCACCTTCGCGGTGCTCTACGGCGTGCAGCCTCTGCTGCCGGTCTATGCCGACGATTTCGGCGTGTCGCCGGCCGAGAGCAGCCTCGCCCTGTCGCTGCCCTGCGGGGTGCTGGCGGTGGCGCTGCTCTTCGTCAGCCCGATTTCCGAGGTGCTCGGCCGCAAGCCGGTGATGCTGGTCTCGCTCTTCGCCTCCGCCCTCCTCACGATCGTCGCCGCGCTGGTGCCGAGCTGGCACGGGTTCCTGGTGCTGCGCGCGCTGACCGGCCTCGCCGCGAGCGGGTTGCCGGCGGTGGCGATGGCCTATCTCGGCGAGGAGATGGACGGGCGCTCGATCGGCCTGTCGATGGGCCTGCTCGTCGGCGGCAACGCGGTCGGCGGGATGTGCGGGCGGCTGATCGCCGGCATCATCGCCGACCACGCCTCGTGGCGGCTCGGGATCGGCACCATCGGCGTTCTGGCGCTGGTCGCGGCCTTCGCGTTCTGGTGGGCGCTGCCGCCCTCGCGCAGCTTCGTCGCCCACCCGATGCGCTGGCGCGAGGTGCCCGGCACCTTCGGCCAGCACTTCCGCGATCCCGGCCTGCCGTGGCTGTTCGCGGAAGCCTTCCTGCTGATGGGCGGCTTCGTATGCGTCTACAACTACATCGGCTTCCGCCTGCTCGACCCGCCGTTCTCGCTGAGCCAGACCGCGATCGGCGCGATCTTCGTCGTCTACCTGTTCGGCACGATGAGCTCGACGCTCACCGGCGAGGTCGCGAGCCGGCTCGGGCGGCGCAAGGTGCTGTGGCTGGCGATCACCGTGGCGATCGCCGGCATCCTGATGACACTGTCGCAGAGCCTGTGGCTCGTCGTGCTCGGCATCGTCGTCGTCACCATCGGCTTCTTCGGCGCCCATTCGGTGGCGAGCAGCTGGATCGGCCGCCGCGCCCTGCGCGATCGCGCCCAAGCCTCGGCGGTGTACCTGTCGCTGTACTACCTCGGCTCGTCGGTGCTCGGCACGATGGGCGGCTGGTTCTTCGCCCATTCCGGCTGGACCGGCGTGGTGGCGTTCGTCGGCCTGCTCTACGGGCTGGCGCTCGCCGTCGCGCTCCGGCTCTCGCGCCTCGCGCCGCTGGTGCCGGCGCCCTGAGGGAGGATCCCATGAGCGCCCCCACGCGCCGCCACGAGACCCACGTCGCCGACCGGTTCGGCGCGCAGGCCGCGTCCTACGTCGCGAGCGCGGTCCACGCCGCCGGCGCCGACCTCGACCGCATCGCCGAGCGCATGCGAACGGTGCGCCCGGCCCGCGCCCTCGATCTCGGCTGCGGCGGCGGCCACGTCGCCTTCGCGATGGCGCCGCATGCCGGCACGGTCACCGCGCTCGACCTCTCGCCCGACATGCTCGCCACCGAATGGGCGCCGAAGAAGCCGATGGTGACGACGACGATGCCGAGCACGACGAGCCACAGGCTCTGCGACAGTGTCATCAGGATGCCGGCGATCGCCACGGT
>NZ_VRVH01000351.1:0-4331 GCF_008040095.1 Methylobacterium sp. WL6
CCCTTTTTTTTTAAATCAACCCGCCCCCACCGAGATTTATTGTTATGGTGTGGTGGGCAGCG
Source organism: Methylobacterium sp. WL6 (assembly GCF_008040095.1). Classification (NCBI taxonomy): domain Bacteria; kingdom Pseudomonadati; phylum Pseudomonadota; class Alphaproteobacteria; order Hyphomicrobiales; family Methylobacteriaceae; genus Methylobacterium; species Methylobacterium sp. WL6. The sequence goes on from NZ_VRVH01000351.1 coordinate 63, forward strand.
TCAGATGTTTATACGCGGGCGGAGAGCGCCGGCCCGGCGAGCGCCAGGCCGGCGACGACCGCGCGACGGGTATGGGCCATGGCGTGCTCCCTTCGGACGGGTTTCGCGGTGCCGCGGTTTGCGCAACGTCGTTTGCCGAGGCAAGACCCTTTCGCCGGGATGCGGCCGATCGATGACGGCCGCCCCCGCGCGGAGGGCGGATGCCGGGAAGCCCCGGGCCCCCATCAGCGATCCGAGCATGAGCGATCCGAGCATGAGCGATCCGACCATGAGCGATCCCCCCACCCTGTTCGCCCCGGCCTCCGGCTTCGGGCGCGCCGCCATCGCGGTGATCCGCGTCAGCGGCCCGGCCGCCGGTGCCGTGCTCACGGCGCTCGCCGGCCCCCTGCCGGCGCCGCGCCGCCTCTCGCTGCGGACGCTGCGCGACCCCGCCGACGGCGCCATCCTCGACCGGGCGCTGATCGCTTGGATGCCCGGGCCGAGCACGGTCACCGGCGAGGACATGGCGGAGCTGCACCTGCATGGCGGCGTCGCGGTGCGGGCCGGCGTGATCCGCGCGCTCACCGCCTTTCCCGGCTGCCGCCCGGCCGAAGCCGGTGCCTTCACCCGGCGGGCCGTGCTCAACGGCCGGATGGACCTGACCGAGGCCGAGGGCGTCGCCGACCTGATCGAGGCCGAGACCGAGGCCCAGCGCCGTCAGGCCGTGCGCCAGCTCGATGGCGCCCTCGGCCGGCAGGTCGCGGCCTGGCGCGACAAGGCGATCGATTGCCTGGCCGCCGCCGAGGCAGCGCTGGATTTTTCCGACGAGGGCGACGTCGACGACGCGGCCCTGGATCGCGCCCTGTTCGACCGCGCCGCCCGCCTGCGTGCCGCCATCGCCGCGGCGCTCGCCGACGGGCGCCGCGGCGAGCGGGTGCGCGAGGGGTTCTGGATCGTGCTCGCCGGGCCGCCGAACGCCGGCAAGTCGACGCTGCTCAACGCGTTGAGCCGGCGCGACGCGGCGATCGTCTCGCCGGTGCCGGGCACCACCCGGGACGCGATCGAGGTGCGGCTCGATCTCGGCGGCCTGCCGGTGATGCTGGTCGACACCGCGGGCCTGCGCGAGACGCACGATCCGGTCGAGGCCGAGGGCATCCGGCGCACCCGCCGCCGGATGGCGGAAGCCGACCTCGTCCTGATGCTGGTGCCGCCGGGCCCGGAGGCGACCGAGCCCGCGGCGACCGGCCGGGTGCTGCGCGTGCGGACGAAGGCGGACCTCGCCGACGGGTCCGGCGGCGGCCTCGCCGTGTCGGCGCTGACGGGGCAGGGGATGCCGGCGCTGCTCGATGCCATCGCCGCAGAGGCCGAGGCCGCGCTCGGCGGCGGCGATGCGCTCATCACCCGCGAGCGCCACCGCGACGCCCTGGAGCGCTGCGTCGCCCATCTCGACGGGCTGCCCGCCGTCGCGGCGATGCCGGAATTGGTGGCCGAGGATCTGCGCCTGGCCGTCCGCGCGCTCGGCGAGGTCGGCGGCCATGTCGGGATCGAGGCGGTGCTCGATCGCCTGTTTTCCGGCTTCTGCATCGGCAAGTAGCGCGGCTTTCCCCCCTTCCTTGCGCGGAGCGAGGGGCGGCTCGATGCTGTCGCGCTGAACAGGCTGCGCGCGCGTCGCGCGGGCTGGTCGCCCAAGGCGATGTCGACGGACTACGCCGACGATGTCGACCCTGTCGCCGGCTTACGCGAAACACGCCCGATGTTTCACGTGAAAACCCGATCGCGTGTCACGAGCGGGTCAGGAACATCCCGGTGAGCAGGAAGCCGAAGCCGGCGAGGCCGAAGACGCCTTCCTTGCGCTGGCTCGGATCGATGAAGTGGGCGACGGCCCCGCCGGCGCAACAGAGCGCGCCCAGGCCGATGGTGATGATGTGCATCGTCTCGATCCTCGTTGGTCGCCCTCGCACGTGCGAGGTCTGCGATGTCACGAAATCCCGGGTAGCCGGGACGGACGCCGTTGTCCGTTCATAAGTCGTTCACAGATCGTCGATGACACGCGATCGTGAGTCCCGCAAGGGGTTTCATCGCGAGTCGGCATCCAAATTCGCAATGATCGACTGCCGAACGCAGTCGACCATCGTGCGGCAACGCTCCGGCCGGATGGATCGACTGATCGAATGCAGTATTCGTTGCCGAAGGCGACGGCACCGTGCCTTTGGATGGGGCACGATCGATGCCATCCCCTCAGCGGATCCCGGGCGATTGACCTTTCCGCAGCGCGGCGGCACATCCCGCGGATGCATGAGACGTCTCCACAGGCCTTCGATGTCCTCGTCGTCGGCGGCGGCCATGCCGGCGTCGAGGCGGCGGCGGCCGCCGCCCGGTGCGGCGCACGCACCGCCCTGGTCACGCACGATCCGGCGACCATCGGCGCGATGTCGTGCAATCCGGCGATCGGCGGCCTCGGCAAGGGCCATCTCGTGCGCGAGGTCGACGCCCTCGACGGCTTGATGGGCCGGGTCGCCGACGCGGCCGGCATCCAGTTCCGGCTGCTCAACCGGCGCAAGGGCCCGGCGGTGCGCGGGCCGCGCACCCAGGCCGACCGCAAGCTCTACGCGGCGGCGATGCAGGCGGCGGTGGCCGAGACCCGGAACCTGACCGTGGTCGCGGGCGCCTGCGAGGATCTGGTGGTGCGGGACGGGCGCGTCGCCGGGATCGTGCTCGGCGACGGGCGGACGCTCCGCTGCGGCGCGGTGGTGCTCACCACCGGCACCTTCCTGCGCGGGTTGATCCATATCGGCCCGGTTCAGATCCCGGCCGGCCGCGTCGGCGAGGCGCCGGCGGTCGGGCTGGCCCGGACGCTCGACCGGCTCGGCTTCCGGCTCGGGCGCCTGAAGACCGGTACCCCGCCGCGCCTCGACGGCCGCACCATCGACTGGTCGGGATTGGAGATGCAGGAGGCCGACGCCGAGCCGGTGCCGTTCTCGACCCTGACCGAGCGGATCACCACCCCGCAGATCCGCTGCGGCATCACCCGGACGACGCAAGCGGTCCACGACCTGATCCGCGAGACCCTGCACCTGTCGCCGATGTATTCCGGCGGCATCAGCAGCCGCGGCCCGCGCTACTGCCCGTCGATCGAGGACAAGGTGGTGCGCTTCGGCGACCGCGAGGGCCACCAGATCTTCCTCGAGCCCGAAGGCCTCGACGACCCGACGATCTACCCGAACGGCATCTCCACCGCGCTGCCGGAGGCGGTGCAGCACCGGCTCGTCGCCCTGATCCCGGGCCTGGAGGCGACGCGGATCCTGCGGCCGGGCTACGCCATCGAGTACGATTACGTCGACCCGCGCGAGCTCGATGCCGGGCTCCAGGCCGAGCGCCTGCCGGGCCTGCTGCTCGCCGGGCAGATCAACGGCACCACCGGCTACGAGGAAGCGGCGGGGCAGGGGCTGGTCGCCGGGATCAACGCCGCACGGATCGCCGCCGGCGCGGTGGCGGCGACCTTCGACCGGGCGGAATCCTACCTCGGCGTGATGATCGACGACCTCGTCACCCATGGGGTGAGCGAGCCCTACCGCATGTTCACCTCGCGCTCGGAGTATCGCCTGAGCCTGCGCGTCGACAACGCCGACGAGCGTCTGACCCCGCGCGGGGCCGCGCTCGGCTGCGTCGGGACCCGGCGGGCGGCGCACTTCGCCGCGTCGCAGGCCGAGCTGTCGGCGGTGCGCGCCCGCCTCGACGCGCTGACCCTGACGCCGACCCAGGCGCAGGCCCACGGCCTCGCGCTCAACCAGGACGGCATCCGCCGCACCGCCTTCCAAATTCTCTCCTATCCCGATCTGGACTGGGGCCGCTTGGCCTCGGTCTGGCCCGAGCTGAGCGCGGTCTCGCCGCGGATCGCCGAGCGCCTGCGGACGGATGCGACCTACGCAGTCTATCTCGACCGGCAGAATGCCGACATCGCCGCCTTCCGCCGCGACGAGGCGGTGAGCCTGCCGGTTCGGCTGGATTACGGGCGCATCGCCGGGCTCTCCAACGAGATGCGGATCAAGCTCGAGACCGTGCGGCCGGGAACCCTGGGGCAGGCGGCGCGGATCGAGGGCGTCACCCCGGCCGCGCTGACGCTGCTCGCCGCGCATGCGCGGCGTCGCGAGGCGGTGGCATCGTGAGGATGGTCCTAGCCGCAACGCGCGTCTTCCCTCCCCCCTCTGTGGGGGAGGGTACCCTGCCGAGCAGGGGGGGAGAGGGGAGCTCCGTTTCCGGAAAGGGTGCTCCCCTCTCCCGACCCTCGCT
>NZ_VRVH01000352.1:0-4325 GCF_008040095.1 Methylobacterium sp. WL6
CGCCGGGGCCGGCGCGGGCGCCGGGGCGGGTGCCGGAGTCGGCGCAGGCATCGGAGCCCCGGCCTTCGGCGTGTTGTCGCCGGCCGCCGCGATCGCCAGCATGTTGAGCAGCTTCGTCACCGAAGCCTGCGAGATCGCCGTCACCGACGAGGACGGGTCGGCGTTGATGGCCTGGAACTTGAGGTAGGTCTTGTCCTCGTAGATCTCGTTGAGGTGCTTGAGCTCGGCCAGCGTGAACTTGGTCGCGTATTCCTTCGACAGGCCCTCGACCATGATGCCGCTCTGCTTGTCGAACTCGGCCATCAGCTCCTTGCGGACGGAGTCCGACTTGTCGTCCGGCATCGCGGCGACGGTCTTCTCGAGCGCGGCGTCGAAGCCGGTCTTCAGGTTCTTGATCAACGTCTTGCTGACGAGCGTCTTGGCCTCGGCGACCTTGTCGGCCGCCTCGTCCGCGCGGGCGGCGATGGGCAGGGCGAGCGCGGTCGTCAGGCACAGGGTGGCGAGAAGGCGGGTCATCGTTTCTCCCAAAGGTTCGTGTCGTCCCCGCCGTTTCCCGGCACGGGTCGGGGCCGGCTCTAGCAGCGTTCGCGCCGAATAGGGAACGCGCCGGCCGGTTCGAGACCGCGTCAGACCCGCTCGATGATCGTCGCCGTGCCCATGCCGGCGCCGATGCACAGGGTCACCAGGGCGCGCTCCTTGCCGGTGCGCTCCAGCTCGTCGAGCACGGTGCCCAGGATCATCGCGCCGGTGGCGCCGAGCGGATGGCCCATGGCGATGGCGCCGCCGTTGACGTTGACCTTGGCCGGATCGAGGTCGAACGCCTGCTGAAAGCGCAGGACCACGGCGGCGAAGGCCTCGTTGACCTCGAACAGGTCGATGTCGGAGAGCTGCATCCCGGCCCGCGCCAGCACCTTCCTCGTCACGTCGACCGGGCCGGTCAGCATCAGCGCCGGATCGGAGCCGATGTTGGCGAAGGCGCGGATTCGTGCACGCGGCTTCAGGCCCGCGGCGACGCCCGCCTCTCGCGAGCCGATCAGCACCGCGGCGGCGCCGTCGACGATGCCCGACGAGTTGCCGGCATGGTGGACGTGGTCGACCGCCTCGACGTCCGGATGCGCGTCGACCGCCACCGCGTCGAAGCCGCCCATCTGGCCCATCTGCACGAACGAGGCCTTCAGCTGCCCGAGCGACTGCATGTCGGTCGCGGGCCGCATGTGCTCGTCGCGGTCGAGCAGGGTGATGCCGTTCACGTCGCGCACCGGCACGACCGAATCCTTGAACAGGCCGTCGGCCCAGGACCTGCCCGAACGGGTCTGGGACTGCACGGCGTAGGCGTCGCAATCGTCGCGGCTGAACCCGTACTTGGTGGCGATCAGGTCGGCGGAGACGCCCTGGGGCATGAAGTAGGACTTGATCGCGATCGCCGGGTCGACCGGCCAGGCGCCGCCCGAGGCGCCGAGGCCGACGCGGCTCATCGACTCGACGCCCCCGCCCACCGTCATGTCGTGCTGGCCGGCCATGACCTGGGCGGCGGCGAAGTTGATCGCGTCGAGGCCCGAGGCGCAGAAGCGGTTGATCTGCACGCCCGGCACGTGGTTGCCGTAGTCGGCGACAAGCGCCGCGGCGCGGGCGATGTCGCCGCCGGCCTCGCCGACCGGGTCGACGCAGCCGAGCACCACGTCGTCGACCTTCCGGGTGTCGAGGCCGTTGCGGTCCTTGAGCGCGCGCAACGCCGTCTCGGCCAGGCGGAGCGCCGTGACCTCGTGCAGCGAACCGTCCGGCTTGCCGCGGCCGCGGGGGGTGCGGACGTGGTCGTAGATGAAGGCCTCGGTCATGGCGTTTCCCTTGATTTTTCCTGCTTGCGCAGCCGCACCGCGAACCCTCTCCCCTCTGCGGGAGAGGGTGGCCCGCGAAGCGGGTCGGGAGAGGGGAGCGCGTTGTCAAGAGAGGTCGCTCCCCTCTCCCGACCCTCGCTGACGCGAGGCCCACCCTCCCCCGTTCCAGGGGGGGAGGGAAGAACTCCCTCAGAACGCCTCGGCCGGCAAGGCCATGGTCGTGTCCGCGCCGGCCTTGACCCGCCCGAAGCGCATCGCGGTCTCGGGCAGCACCCGCTCCATGTAGAACCGGCCGATGGCGAGCTTGGCCTCCATGCGCTCCGGCCGCTCGGCCTTCTTGGCGTTCGCCGCCTTGGCGATCTTGCCCCACATGTAGCCCATCGCGACGAGGCCGAGGAGATGCATGTAGTCGGTGGCGCCGGCGCCGGCGTTGTCCGGCTTCGAGAACGCGTTCTGCATGAACCACATGGTGGCGCCCTGCAGGTCGTTGAGCCCGGCCTGGAGCGGCCCGGTGAAGGGTTTCAGCGCCTCGTCCTCGCCGTTGTCCTTGATGAAGGCCTGGACCTCGCCGAGGAAGGTCATCATCGCGCGGCCGCCGTCCTTGGGCAGCTTGCGCCCGATCAGGTCCATCGCCTGGATGCCGTTGGCGCCCTCGTAGATCATCGCGATGCGGGCATCGCGCACGAACTGCGACATGCCCCATTCCTCGATGTAGCCGTGGCCGCCGAACATCTGCTGCGCCTCGACCGCGTTGGCGAAGCCCCGGTCGGTGAGCACGCCCTTGACCACGGGGGTGAGCAGGCCGAGCAGGTCGTCGGCGGTCTGGCGCTCCTTCGCGTCCTCGGAGCGATGCGAGATGTCGGATTGCAGCGCGGTCCAGAGCATCAGCGCGCGCGCCGAATCGTTGAAGGCGCGGATGCCCATCAGCGTGCGGCGCACGTCGGGGTGGACGATGATCGGGTCGGCGGCCCTGTCCGGCGCCTTCGCGCCGGTGAGCGAGCGGCCCTGCAGCCGGTCCTTCGCGTAGGCAACGGCGTTCTGGTAGGCGACCTCGGATTGGCCGAGGCCCTGCACGCCGACGGCGAGCCGCGCCTCGTTCATCATCACGAACATCGCGTTGAGGCCGCGGTTCTCCTGGCCGACGAGCCAGCCGGTGGCGCCGTCGTAGTTCATCACGCAGGTCGAGTTGCCGTGGATGCCCATCTTGTGCTCGATCGAGCCGCAGGACACGCCGTTGCGCGCGCCGACCGAGCCGTCCGCGTTCACCAGGAACTTCGGCACCACGAAGAGCGAGATCCCCTTGGTGCCGGCCGGCGCGCCCTCGATCCGGGCGATGACGAGATGGACGATGTTCTCCGACAGGTCGTGCTCGCCCGCCGAGATGAAGATCTTGGTGCCGGTCAGCGCGTAGGAGCCGTCGCCGTTCGGCACGGCCTTGGTCTTCAGGAGGCCGAGATCGGTGCCGCAATGGGGCTCGGTGAGGTTCATGGTGCCGGTCCAGGCGCCCTCGACCATCTTCGGCAGGTAGGTGCTCTTCTGCTCGTCCGAGCCGTGAACCAGCAAAGCCGCCATCGCCCCCTGCGTCAGGCCCGGATACATCCCGAGCGCGAGGTTGGCGCCGGAGGCGAATTCCTGGATCGCGGTGTTCAGCGTGTGCGGCAGCCCCTGGCCGCCGTATTCCTCCGGCACCGACAGGCCCATCCAGCCGCCCTGGGCGTAGGCGTCGTAGGCCGCCTTGAAGCCCTTGGGCGTCGTCACCGAGCCGTCGGCCCGGCGGAGGCAGCCTTCGAGGTCGCCGACGCGGTTGAGCGGGGCCAGCACCTCGTCGGCGAGCTTGGCGCCCTCGTTCAGCACCGCCTCGACCATGTCCGGCGTGGCCTCGGAGAAGCCCGCGAGGTTGGCGTGGTTGTGGAAGCCGAGCACGTCGTTGAGGAGGAACAGGGTGTCCTCGACCGGGGCGCGATAGCTCGGCATGTGTCGATCCTCCAAGGGGGCGGAGGCCCTGCCCAGTCCGTCGCGGAGCGGTAGGTCTCTCGATAGTTCATATATAAACTATCCCGCCGTCCGGGGGCAAGAGGGGTGCGGCCGGGTTCCGCGGTTTCGACCGATGCAACCCATGTTCGACCTCTTAACCCGGTGTTTACCAAGAAAGTTAATGGTCCTGGACAACCGATCCGAGGACCGCGTTCCGGACACGTCGCAAGCGTGCGCGAACGTGGCCGGGGCCCGGTGCCGAACGCCGCCGAACGCAGGCCCGATGATGACCCGAACCGCGACGCCGAGCTTCGACAACTTCGATCCCGACGTGCTCGATGCTGCCCGCGACGTGGCCCGCCGCGCCGGCGTCCCGCTGGAAACGTGGATCGCCTCCGTCGTGCCGGACAAGGCGAAGGCGGGCTCGGTCAAGGCGGCCGCGAAGTCCAGCACGAAGGTGCCGCGCCGCCCCGCCTCGGATCTCGGGACGTCCCGGCCGGCCGCACAGGCCGCGCC
>NZ_VRVH01000353.1:0-4293 GCF_008040095.1 Methylobacterium sp. WL6
ATGCGTCGAGCGCCATCAGGCTGGCGTTGCCGCCCGCCGCCGCCGTGTTGATCGACACCGTGCGTTCCGCGAACAGGTCCGAGAGCTCGTAACCCGCCTCAAACGTCCTGTCCTGTCGGGGCGGCTGGGGCACGGGCGGAGAATCCTTGGTACGACCCAAACGGATCTAGGGCGATCGCGCGCGCCTGTCGCCCATGCTGCGGCAACCCGCGCCGGCGAGAGCATGGTCCGTGATCCGTCAATCACGGACACGGCTCGCTCTCGTCTCGAGGGCGCATCGTCGTCACGCCAGCGGGAATCCACCTCGCTCGACGATGCTCTAGCCGGCCCCGAGCAGCCGGATCGCGGCGTCGCGCTCGAACAGGTAGAGCAGCACCCGCAGCGCCTGGCCCCGCTCGGTCCGCAGGGTCGGATCGCGCTCGACGATCAGCCGTGCGTCGTCGCGGGCGACCTCCAGCAGGGCGCCGTCGCTCTCCAGGCGGGCGAGCCGGAAGGCCGCGAGGCCGGATTGGCGGGTGCCGAGCACCTCGCCCTCGCCGCGCAGCCGCAGATCGGCCTCGGCGATGCGAAACCCGTCCTCGCTCTCGCGCATCATCTCGAGGCGGGCCTTCGACACCTGGCCGAGCGGCCCGCGATAGAGCAGCAGGCAGGACGAGGCCTTCGCGCCGCGCCCGACCCGGCCGCGCAGCTGGTGGAGCTGGGCCAGCCCGAAGCGCTCGGCATGCTCGATCACCATGATCGTCGCCTCCGGCACGTCGACCCCGACCTCGACCACGGTGGTCGAGACCAGGACCCGGGTCTCGCCCGCAGCGAAGCGAGCCATCGCCGCATCCTTGTCGGCGCCGGGCATCTTGCCGTGGATCAGCCCGACCTCGGCCCCGAAATGCTGCTTCAGGTCCTCGAAGCGCTCCTCCGCCGCGGCGAGGTCGACGAACTCCGATTCGGCCACCAGCGGGCAGATCCAGTAGACGCGCTCGCCGCCCTGGAGCGCGCGGTGGAGGCCGGCCACGACCTCGTCGATGCGCTCGGTCGGGATGGTGATCGTCCGGATCGGCTGCCGTCCGGCCGGCTTCTCGTCGAGGACCGAGACGTCCATGTCGCCGAAGCAGGTCAGCGCCAGCGTCCGCGGGATCGGGGTCGCGGTCATGACGAGAATGTCGACCGCCGCGCCCTTGGCGCCGAGCGCGAGGCGCTGGTGGACGCCGAACCGGTGCTGCTCGTCGACCACCGCCAGCCCGAGATCGGCGAACACCACGCTGTCCTGGAACAGGGCGTGGGTGCCGACCAGGATGTCGATCTCGCCGGCGGCGAGGTCGGCCAGCGTCGCCCGGCGCTCGGCGGCGCGGTCCCGGCCGGTCATCAGGCGCAGGCGCAGGGCGCCGGCCAGCGGCTTCAGGCGCTCGAAGTGCTGGCGTGCCAGGATCTCGGTCGGGGCCATCAGCGCCGCCTGCCGGCCGGCCTCGCAGGCCGAGGCCATGGCGAGGAGCGCCACGGCGGTCTTGCCCGACCCGACATCGCCCTGGAGCAGGCGCAGCATCCGCTTGTCGGAGGCCAGATCGCCGCGGATCTCGGCGACGGCGCGCGTCTGCGCGCCGGTCAGCGCGAAGGGCAGCCCCGCCTCGATCCGGGCGGAGAGGCGGCCGTCGCCGGCGTTGACCCGTCCGGGCTTGCGGCGGCTGCGCGCCCGCATCAGCGCCAAAGCCAGCTGCGAGGCCAGAAGCTCGTCGTAGGCCAGCCGTTTTCGCGACGGCGTCGCGGGCGGCGGGACCGCGACGCCGTTGGGGCCCAGCGTCGGGGGCTTGGGCGCCTCCTCGGGCCGGTGCTCGGCGCGCAGCGCGTCGGCGAAGGGCGGCAGCCGGTTCTGCCGCAGCCAGGCCGGGTCCTGCCACTCCGGCAGCACCGGCAGCCGCTCCAGCGCGGCCACCGCGAGCTTGCCGATCGCCCGCGAGGTCAGGCCTTCCGTGGCGCCGTAGACCGGCTCGACGGAGGGCAGGGCGGCCAGGCCTTCCGCGTCGACGATGCGGGAGGGATGCACCATCTGGCGGCTGCCGTCCCAGAGGTCGATGCGGCCGGTGACGTAGCGGTGGCTGCCCAGCGGCAGCATCTTCTCGACCCGCGCCGCCGGCATCCCGAAGAACACCAGGGTGATGTCGCCGGTCTCGTCCTCGACCAGCACCCGGTGCGGGCGCCTGCCCGGCCCGGTCCCGGCCGGCCGGTGATGCGAGACGGTGACGCCGACGGTGACCGGCTCGCCCACAGGGGCCTCGCCGACCGAGCCGACGAGCTTCTGCGCGATGCCGCCCTGCGGCAGGTGGAACAGCAGGTCGACGATGCGGGCCGGCCGCTCGGGCGTGCCGAGCAGCCGCTCGATCATGGGCGCCATCTTCGCGCCGACGCCCGGCAGCCCGCGCGCGGGCGCGAACAGCGGATCGAGGATGCTGGGGCGCAGGAGCGCAGGGGCCGTCTCGTCGCGCATCGCCAATCCGCTCGTTCGGCCCATCCTGCCCGGCGGGCCCTAATAGCCCGTGCATCCCGCCCCGTCGCGCGCGGCCGCTCGACGCTGGCGCGCCGCGTCGCCCTCCCGTGATCGGCGGATCGGAGGATCCTGTGCCCGGCGCCCGGATGCGGCCGGCTGGCAGGTCGGCCGCGATGGCTTAGATACGGACGGTGGCGGCGCTCGGCGCGGCCGGCGGCGGGAGCCAAGGCGATGATCGAGTTTTTCGACCGGGAGGGACGTCCATCCGCCTTCTGCGACGACGGCCGGGCGGTCTACCACTGGGATGGGCGGCCCGCGGCGATCATCGACGACGACAAGGTCTTCGCCTATTCGGGCCGCTTCGTCGGCTGGTTCTCCGACGGATGGATCAGCGACGCGCGCGGGAACCGGCTGCTGTTCGAGTTCGATGCGGTCGGCGGCCCGGCCAAGCCGGACCGCGGCACCCGGGTCGCCAAGGGCCAGCGCGGGCACAAGCCGCCGGTCGGCCCGCGCGATCCCGTCCCGGCCCCGCCCGGGCCGTCCGCGGCGTGGTCCGAGACCGCCTTCGCGGGACTGGTCTGAGCCTTTCGTCCCGTGATCCTCGGATCACGGGTTGTCTCCAGCGATCCGAAGGCCCTCACGATGTCCGGCACCACCCGCACCAGCGCGGATCTCGATCCCCGCCGCCGCCGCACGCTGTTCCGCGCCTGGCACCGGGGCATCCGCGAGATGGACCTGATCATGGGGCGCTTCGCCGACGCCGAGATCGGCAGCATGAGCGATGCGGATCTCGACCTGTTCGAGGGCCTGATCGAGGTGCCGGACCGCGACCTGTTCCGCTGGCTCGTCGGGGAGGAACAGGTGCCGGGAAACTACGACACGGCGCTGTTCCGCCGTCTCAAGGCGTTCCACAAGCACGACGCGCCGATCCATTCGTAGCGGATCGGCGCCCGGGCCGGGCGATGCCTAGAGGTCGGGTTCGTTGACGACGTAGGGGCCGATGCGGCTCATCAGGTCGATCGGCGCGCCCGCGCGGCGCCCCTTCGCGCCGTCGATCACCAGGACCGGGATGCCCTTGTCGCGGACCTGCGCACGAAGCCGGGCTGCGAGGCGGGCATAGCTCGAATCGCGGCGCGACGAGGTCTGGAGCAGGATGGCGGCAGGCCGGGCGATCACCGCCAGCACGTCCGCCGCCGCCTCGAGGGAGACGGTGACGCTGGCATAGCCGAGCTCGGCCAATTCTCCGGCCAGGGAGTGATCGATGGCACGGACACCATCGTCGACGACGAGCACTTGTTGCAGCGCACCCATAAGATCGAGAGCTACCCCATCGCAGGCCACTTGGGAAGAGAGCTGAGCTTTAAACCCTCCGCCAACGGTTTGGTTCGCCGGCGCCCTTTGCAGATGCGAAAATAAACCCTTTCGATGAGCGTCCGATGAACCGCGCGGCCGGCGCCATCGATCGTACCGGGCACAGGCGCGGGCACGATCGGCCAAGACCCTGGCGACGCTGAGCTTTCGGAACGGCTTCGTTTCACGGGCGATGATGCGCGGTCGAGGGATGCGCCGGGCGGGCACGCGGCACCGCCGCGCCGGATGGTGCGGCGCGGGGCGGCCCGAGCGGCCGCTCAGGCCTCGGTCACGGCGATCCCGGTTCCGGCAAAGCGATCGACGCGGAAGCGCGAGGCGCGAAACTCATCGGCTTCGGACGCGCCGGCCTCGCCGCGTTGCACCAGGGCCGTCGCGCAGGCCTGGCCGCGGAAGGCGAGGCGGCCGTCGGGCTCGCGGCGCTGGTCTAACTGGGGGGGGGGCTGGGA